>JBLHWZ010000006.1:0-54317 GCA_047629415.1 Bradymonadia bacterium
GGACTCGTCGGCCCGACTCACAACTACGCTGGCCTCAGTTTTGGCAACGTAGCCTCCCAACGAAACGAGGGGGCCGTCGCCCAGCCACGCGCCGCTGCCCTGCAAGGGCTCGCAAAGATGAAAGCCTTAGCGAACCTCGGGCTAGTCCAAGGAGTACTCCCACCGCACGACCGCCCCCACGTCCCCACGCTGCGGGAATTCGGCTTCCAAGGTACCGACACCGAGGTCGTCGAACGAGCCGCAAAGGCTGATCCCGGCCTCTTCGACCACTGCGCCTCTGCTTCTGCGATGTGGACGGCGAACGCCGCCACGGTCTCGCCGTCGGCGGACACGGCCGATGGAAAGGTGCACTTCTCGGTGGCGAACCTGACGGCCAAGCTGCATCGGGCGATCGAGCAGACCGCAACGGCGGCCATGTTGCGAGCCACGTTCCCCGACCGGAACCGCTTCTGTGTTCACGACGCGCTGCCAGGACACCCCCACCTGGGCGATGAAGGAGCGGCCAACCACACGCGCTTAGCCCGCTCCTACGGCGAGCCGGGAGCCGAGCTGTTTGTCTACGGTCGCGCGGCATTTCAGGCAGGCGACTTCCCGCAGAAGTTCCCGGCGCGCCAGACACTCGAAGCGTCACAGTCGATCGCGCGCAGACACGGGCTGGCCCCAGCCCGCACGGTCTTCGCTCAGCAGTCGCCCGAGGTGATCGACGCGGGGGTCTTTCACAATGACGTCATCAGCGTCGGCAACCTGGACGTACTCTTTTATCACGAGCGCGCCTTCGTCGACTCGGGTCGAGTCCTGGCAGAGTGCGACGCGGCGATGGGCGGCGGCCTGCGCGGCCTGTGTGTCCCGACGGACGACGTCCCGCTCGAAGACGCCGTCAAATCGTACCTCTTCAACACTCAATTGGTGTCGCTCCCGGGCGGCGGCAACTGGTTGATCGCGCCAACCGAGTGCCAAGAGACCGAGACCGTTCGGAGCTATCTAGAACGGGTCGCTGGAGGCGGGGTCATCGACGGCGTTCACTTCTTCGAACTGCGAGAGTCGATGCGAAACGGTGGCGGACCGGCGTGTCTGCGACTTCGCGTCGCGCTAGCGGACGAGGAACTCGCGGCGATCAATCCTGGTTCGCTTCTGACGAATCCGACCTATGAAGCGCTCTGCGCAACCGTCTCGCGGAACTATCGGGAGACGTTGAGCGGTGATGATCTGCGCGACCCCGCCCTACTCCTCGAGTCCCGCACCGCCTTGGATGAGTTCACACAGATCCTCGGCCTCGGCTCGTTGTACGAGTTCCAGCGCTAGCGGTCGGCGAAGGTCCGACACACGCCGCGATCATCGACCGCCCCGCGACACGAGATCAAAAGAGCGAGAGTTGGGGCTCGTCGAACCGATCGACCAGTGTCGGCCCCGTCGCTGAAACGCGGTTTACGTCCGTCGAGACGCGCCAGCTTCGCATCTTGCCGCCAAAGGGGACCATCAGCTCGCGGAGCACGTCGGGCTCGGTGCTCGGGTCCATCCAACGGTCGTAGTTCGCCGGCTCGATGATGACCGCCATCCGGTCATGCATGGCAGCGACGGTCGCGTTCGGCTCTGTCGTCAGCAGACAGAACCTTGAGGGCTCTTCACTCGATGCCGTGAAGAATCCCCCCATCGCAAAGAGACCGCCGTCTCCGACGACAAAGTAGTGCGGGACTCGTTTTCCGCTGAGACTCGTCCACTCGTAGAACCCGGACGCGGGCACAAGGCAACGACGCCGCAGGAACGACTCGCGGAACACTGGCTTGCTGCGAACCGACTCGGCTCGTGCATTGATGATCGACTTCTTAGGGTCCCACTCCGGCCGAATTCCCCAACGCACGGCCCGACGAACGCGAGCCCCGTTACGCGACCGACGGATGATGAGCTGATCGGTACCGGGCGCCGCGTTCCACGTTTTGGCCGCCGTCTCCGTCCCCGGGGCCTCGTCACGATCGTCCTCGTCCCACTCATCAGCCAGATCGAAGACATCATCAACGCCGCCAACCTCGATCTCGCGAGTGTACCGGGCGCACATTAGTCGGAGGCCGGAATCTGAACGTCGACCCAGACGAGGCGATGGTCAGAGTAGAGGTGATTCTCAGATGCGTCGTCGGTCGTCGGCCAATACACGCCCCGTTCACCCATCAGGAGGGTTCGGGACGGAGTCGCGTAGTCCACGCGGAGGTTTCCGACGCCATTGTCGTTGAAGTCCGCTGTGTCCTGATCACTCGGCCCGGTGTGGTTCGCGTTCGCACCACCTTGCAGCTCCGCTGCTTCCGCTGCCCCGGCGCTCTGAGGACTTGAGTCACGGGTGTATTCAGAGGTTAAGAGCGCGCGAATCGCTTCTCTTCGGTCGCCATCCATCGGGTCCACATTCAGGTCTCCTACGATCACGAAATGTGCGCCATCTGGCATGCCTCCTTCGACCTCAGCATCGTCGGCCATCCAGTTTAGACCAGGATCGACATAGTCGACCCAGAAACGAACTTCGTCGTGATTCCGCCGCCCGTTCCGGTCCTCAGGTCCATCAAAGACAGGTGGCGTCGGGTGACTCGCGAGCAGGTGGATCGCTCCGTCGGGCGTGAGCACCTCCACGTCGACGTGATTCTTTGACGAGAGCCGAAGCGCCGAGACCAATTCCGGCGGATAGAAGTCGGTCGGAATCACATGCTCAGGCATGCTGGACCACTTCAGTTCTTGGAACGTACGGACCTCTCCGATCGGGTAGCGCGAGAAGACGACGAATCCGTACTGGCCTTCGAACTCGCCAAATCCCCAAGCGTCGCCCCCGTAGTTGCGGGACCCGGGCTCATCATCAACGGACCCATTCTGGTCGAGGTCGAGCCCCGAGTGCACTCCGGTATTCGACGCGAAGACTCGATACTCAGACAGCTCGGAGCCTGCGGGTTCCAAAAAGCGCTCATGGAACGCTTCAGCCGCGTCGGAGTCTACATCGAACTCGTTGATTAGAACGATGTCCGGTCGGACCTCAGCGAGGATCGACGCGATCGCAGAGGCGTGCTCGCTCTCGCCCTGGAGTTCGTCGGCTAGCGCACCAGCGCTCTCTCGAAAGAGGGAGGCGTTGAAGGTCGCCACCCGGACCGTCGTCGGCGCTTGGGGTTCGGCAAGATCAACATCCGCCGCATCGACGGACGCTCCCGAGTCAGCTGGCGCCTCGAGTTCGTCCGTGATTGGAACGGGGGTCGGAGCGGAAGAGCACGCGAACCATGTCGCGCACCCTACCGCGAGCGCAGCTATTCGTCCGCGATCCAATACGTCTGCAGCATGACTGCGTGAGCGTAGAGATCTTCGCATGCGGTCTGTCCTGTCTCGCCGGAGCCTTCGCCCTCGGGGGTGTTCTCTCCACACAAGTCGGAGAAATCGACGTCGATGACGCCGTCTTGCATCGCCGCGATATAGAGGTGCTCGACGCTCTCGCGCAAGATTCCTTGCTCGCCGCGAGGCATAATTCGGATCCGCCACTCCGTTCCAACGCGGACGTTGTTCGGATTCGAGACCGTGACCTTGTCGATGGTATCGGTGAGCTCGGTGATCTCATGCGAGCAATCGTTCGTATTCCGGTTCGGAATCGTCCCAGGATCGCATGCGAGCAGTGAGCCAGCGATTAGGCCGGCGCTGAGAAAAGTCAGGATTCTCATGGCTACTGGTACCCGGATACGGCGGTGAGTAGGTCGAAGTATTGGAAGAGGTACGTCACGAAGATCAAGACGACCAAACCACCGATAAAGATGAGGAGCAGCGGCTGAAGGATTGCCGGTGCGCGCTCAACGGCGTCGGAGAGGCGACGACGCATGTTCGCGGCCAAGTGACCCAACATGTCTGGGAGTCGACCGGACTCCTCACCAACAGCGATCATTTCCGGGAAGATATAGGGAAGTGCTCCAAACTGCTGGAGCGGCTCCGCCAAGCTCTTTCCTTGCTCTGCAGACTCGGCCATCGCGCCGACCGCTTGCTTCACATAGGTGTTCGAGACCGCGCCTCGGGCGAGCAAGAGCGCGTTACGAATCGGCACGCCGTTGATCGTCATGAGACGCAACATCGTAGCGACTCGGGTCAGCTCAGCGAGCAGGAAGAGGCGACCAAGCAGCGGCAGAGAGCCCATCAGCGTGTCGAATCGTTCGCGGCGTGTCTTGCGGAACAAGAACAGCCCAACGAACGGCAGGACGCACATCAAGACAGCGACCACGAAGCCGACTGGGCTCGTCACAAACGTACTCAAGTCCGAGACGGTCTTGCTCGTCCCCTCTAGCTGCCCACCCGCCAACTCGATGACCGCGGTGAATCGCGGCACAACGACGAAGAGCATGATGAAGACAACACCAACCGCGAGCGAGAGTAGGACGAACGGATAGCTGAGCGCGTTTGCCATCTTGGCGCGAATGACGTTCTCCTCGTCGAGCATGTCGGCGACGTACTCAAGTCCTTCTCCCAGCCGCCCGGACTCCTCAGAGACCCGGATGATGTTGGTCACGACCGTGTCGAAGTACCAAGGGTGCAGCTCAAACGCGCGGTAGACCGCGTTGCCGGAGTCGATACGCTCGGAGATCGCCGTGATCGTCGAGACCAAGTGGCGGTTCTGCGTGTTGTGCCCGATGACCTCGAGCGCTCGAATTACAGGAAAACCGGCGTTTACAAGAGTTCCAAACTCACGAATGAAACTGGCGATGCGTCCGCGGCTGGCCCGCTTGAACACGCTAGGCGTCGAACCGGTGGCAACGGCGGGTGCCTCCTCCGGTTCGGCGCTCGACATCTGTTCCTGTAATTGGGACTTAAGGTCTGCCATGATACGACTCTGTGTTGGGGGAAATCAGCTTTGGGGGCGCTAGAAGCGCAGCACTCGCCTATATTCTTCCATCGAGGTGAGACCGTTGTGGATCTTCTCAATGGCGTCCTGCTGCAACGAACGCAGGCCGTTGTTGATCGCGGTCTCGCGCAACTCTCGCTCCGAAGCCCCGTCGAGGACCAACGCCCGCAGCTCCTTATCGACACGCAACACCTCGAATACGCCGAGTCTGCCGGCGTATCCGCTGCCGTAGCAGTCCTCACACCCAACAGGGGTCCACGCGACAAACGGCTTGGGAACCGTGAGGCCGTGAATCTTGAACAGCTCTTGGTCAGCGGCAGTCGCCTTACCCTTGGTTTTGCACGATTCGCAGAGCTTTCGGAGCAAACGCTGAGCGATGACTCCCTGCAGCGCGCTGGCAACAAGGTGAGCGCCCAGGCCGAAGTTTCGGAGCGTTGTCACAGCGCCCACCGACTCGTTCGCGTGCAGCGTGCTGAAGACCATGCGGCCCGTCATGCCCGCTCGAGCGGCGATTGCCGCCGTCTCTTCATCGCGAATCTCGCCGATGAGGAGTGTGTCGGGATCCTGACGAAGGAGCGCGCGAAGTCCGGTCGCGAAGTCGAGACCGAGGCCGTAGTTGACCTCGACCTGGTTCGCGCCGTCGAGCTCGATTTCGACCGGGTCTTCGATTGTCGCGACGTTGGTCTGCTCGCGGTCGAACTCGTTGAGGCAAGCGTAGAGAGTGGTCGTCTTACCGGAGCCCACAGGGCCCGAGGCCAGCACGATCCCATACGGACGGGTGATGATGTCACGCAGCTTCTCGAGTTCCTCTGGCACGAGGCCGAGGGAGTCGAGTCGAATCTCGATACGGCCGGTAGAGGCCAGTCGAATCGCGATCTTCTCGCCGCGCTTGGTCGGTACCGACGCAATTCGGAGGTCGTAAGTTGTGCCACCCAGATTGAGGTGGAGGTGCCCGTCTTGAGGACGGCGACGCTCGGTGATGTCCATGTCGGCCAGAATCTTCACCCGCGCGATGACCTCATCATAGAGCGACGTGTTGATGTTCATGACCTGGTGGAGCACGCCGTCGATTCGGTACCGAACGCGTGCCTTATCGGCGTATCGTTCGAGGTGGATGTCGGTAGCGTTCGACTGGAGCGCTCCTTGGAAGAGCATCCTCACCAGCTCAACAGCTGATCGGGATTCCACCGCGGACTGGAGGACCGTGTAGTCGCCAACCAGCGAGCGTTTCGCTCGGGGGATTCCGCCAGGACCGGCGGTGACAGCCGGCGTATTCTTCGTCCCGGTCTGCGCCATGAAGGCAGCCTGTAGGGCTTCCGACTCCGCACGACTCACGAGGACGGCGTTCACCTTGCCGCCACCGAGCGCTGCGGAGAGGCGCTCGCGTACCAAGTCGTCAGGCGCGAACGGGAACGCAACCTTGGAGCCTGCGATCGGAACCACTCCGAGACGCTCCACCCAGGTAGTCGGGAACACTGCACGGTCTGATGCCTTCGCGAGTCGTGGCTTTGACGGCCGCGCGGGAATTCCAGTGAATTTGGCGAGCGCTTCAACCCACGCATCCTCTGAGATTTGCCCCTTGTTAGACATCCACCCGAACGTGGAGAGCGGCGAGCTCTCTGCATCTCGTGAGGCAGCGCGAAACTCCTTGAAAGAGACGACGTCGCTCACCATCAGGAACTCGGCGAACTCCTCGTCCTTCGGCTTCGGGGGGTAGAACGGCAGGGTTCGAACAGCGGTCTCGATCGCTGAGCCGCTCAAACCCTGCGACGTGGCGGCGGCCCACCAGTCCGAGGCGGCACCTGCGGCGTCCAAGACAGCTGATACCTGGGATGCGGTGAGCTCAGAGAACAGCTCGATGCGGGCGGCGAGAACGCGAACATCTGCGACCGCCTTCAAGGCGTCGTTACCTGGCAAATCGTCGAATGGATTCGCTGCCGGCTTGCCGGCTTGTTCGCGATCAACGTCCCAGTTTAGCGACTTGAGCATCTCACGCTTCTGCTCTTCGACCTCAGGGTCAGGCGCAGCCGGAGCAGCAATATCGAAGCCCATCTCCCGGAGCACGTCCTGGACGGGAACACCGAGTTGCTGAGCCTTTCTGTTCGCCTCGGCCCAGACCTTCTCAACGCGTGACTGAGGTTGCCCCCCGCGAGTTCCAGGCTCGTCCTTACGGCCGACAATCGCGGCAACATCCCGATTCATTAGTTCCCAAAGAGATCCCTTCTTAGCCATGTACTCTACCCTTGAGTGCGATGGCCTACCTTGCCAGTATGACGAGTGATTCTGCAAGAAATCATGGGTTGACGTTGGTTTTCAACGTCGGAGTGCGGGGCTGCAATTTGGTTTCCGCAGCACCGAGATGCGTCGAGATGTCGTCCCTGCCGAGGTCGAAGTAGGGAAACGCACTGTCCTTGAGGTCGCGGTACCGAACTCGTGTGGCAAGGCGTTAAGTTGTCGCTTCCCTTAACACGTGAGAAAAATGGGCAAGTTGGTGAACGGCGAGTGGACGACCCAATGGTACGCGCCAGACAAAAAGGGACAGTTTGTTCGGCCGGATACCGTCTTTCGAGACAGCATCGAGAGTGGGGGGCGCTTTGCTCCGGAGTCCGGGCGCTACCATCTCTACCTCTCGAACGCGTGCCCGTGGGCCCACCGGACCCGGATTCATAGGGCGCTGCTCGGCCTCGAGGAAGTGATCTCCATCTCGATCGTTGACGCTCTAATGGGCGACGACGGTTGGGTGTTCACGGACAACCCGGGCACGATCGGTGACCCGATCCACGACGCGCGCTTTCTGCGAGATATCTACACAGCCGCGCAGCACGACTACACCGGGCGAGTGACCGTTCCGGTCCTCTGGGACCGCAAGGAATCGACCATCGTCAATAACGAGTCGAGAGAGATCATCCGCATGATGAACAGCTCGCTCGCTCCGCTTGGTTCCGGAAACGTCACGCTATGGGACGCACAGCGTGAAGCGGCGATCGATGCTGCCCTCGATGCGTTCTACGAACCGATTAACAATGGCGTCTACCGCGCAGGCTTCGCGACATCGCAAGCTGCCTACGACGGCGCCGTGGAGACGCTCTTCGACGCGCTCGACTACTGGGAGGACGTACTCAGTCGCCAGCGATTCGTGGTGGGGAACCAACTGAGCGAGGCGGACATCTGTCTCTTCACGACCCTCATTCGCTTTGACTCCGTCTATCACGGCCACTTCAAGTGCAACCGACGACGTATCGTAGACTACGAGCACCTCAGCCGTTGGATGCGTGAGGTCCATGACACTCCCGGAGTGGCCGGCACGATCAACATGGACCACATCATGCGCCACTACTACTGGAGCCATGACTCGATCAATCCGACGCGTGTTGTCCCGGTTGGACCGGCTACGATTTGGAGGCTGGCCTAGAGCCAGTGCCGACAGGCTCGGGCGGCAACACCTCGGGCGGCAATACCTCGGCGCCGCGCCGGAGGAGCGCAACCGGTAGCTATCGACGCGACGCGCGCTCGCGAATCACGGGCTCGATATGCTCCGCGAGGATGGTGTCCAAGTCGTCCATCGTGACGCCCTGAAGCATCGGCCCGTCTGGGTAGAGCGCGATGGTGGCGCCGCCCGGATGGCAGAGTCCAAGGCAACCCGCCTTGTTCACCCAAACGTTCTTTTCGATGCCGAGCATATCCACCCACTTCCTTAGTGTGTCGTAGATCTCTTCACCGGGGGACTGGCATGCCGGAAGGCCCGTAGGAGGCCGATTGTTCACACAGACAAGGATATGGAGCCAGCGGCGATCGGGATCGACGATCTGCATAGGGGTAGTCTTCGGCGGGAGGCGCTTCGAATCGAAGCGGTGAGCGGAGCGCGTAGATGACTAAACGATAACGCAGCGTTCGGGCAACCGGTGAGCGGCCGACTGCGGCCAGATAGCCTTAGTGGCCCGACTTCAGGAAGGAGAGCAATGCGCTTGCCGCTAGTAAAGTCGCGGCAATGATCAACGCCCACCGAACGGTATAGCTCTGATCGTCCTGAAGGGCAGACGAGCCGTTGGCCGTCTTTAGCAGTCCCGAGGGACTCGCCAGCAGTGTGTCGGCTGCGGGATCGACGATGGAAGATCCAGCCCTCGTGCCCGTTCGCATCACCGTTTCCAGCAACTCCGAAGGGGAAACTTCGACTGGCGGCGCGGGCGCGCTTTGCCCAGTATTTGTCTGGATTCGATCGGGACTCACAGTCGCCTTGCGCGGGTCGAACACCGCATTTGACTACCATGAGGGATCTAAGAACGCTATGTCGGACCCCCCTCCCACCAACGCGCTTATGTGGACTGTCATACGACTCATTAACACGACCGCAGAGCTGCTCGAAAAGCACGGTTCTCCGAGTGGAAGGGCCGACTCTCAGTACCTAGTCGGCCACGTTTTGGGACTGTCGAAGACCGAGCTCTACATGGGGGCGCAGCGGCCCGTGGACGACGCCGAACGAGAGGCCCTGCGTGAGCTCGTCAAGCGGCGGGTGAGTGGCGAACCCATCGCATACATTCTTGGCACCGTCGGGTTCTGGACGCTGGACCTCAAAGTCGACGAGCGCGTTCTGATCCCCCGCCCGGAAACAGAGCATCTCGTGGAGCAGGCGATCAAGTTCACGAAGCGATTCGAACACCATGCGTGGAGAATCGTCGATGTGGGCACTGGGTCTGGCGCAATCGCGCTCGCCCTAGCCTCGGAGCTACCGAATGCGACGGTTTTGGCGATCGATATCTCAGCGGACGCTCTAGAGGTCGCTCGAGAGAACGCCGACTTGGCGGGCCTCCGAGACCGGGTAAAGTTCGTACAGGGTGACGCGCTTGCTCCACTGAGCGGACGAGACTCCGTCGTTGACATCATCGTCTCGAATCCCCCCTACGTGGCGCAGGACGATCCCGATCTCGAATCGCGAGTGCGAGAGTTTGAGCCTAATCAGGCCCTCTTCGCGGGCGGACAGGGCATGGCGATCATCAAACGACTGACGCAACAAGCGAGTTCTGCGCTGTGCCCTGGCGGGCTCTTTCTCTGCGAACACGGACACCGTCAGGGAGCAGCGGCTCGCGAGGCGGCGGAGCGGGCCGACCTCACGGACATCGAGACCCTGCAAGACTTCGCATCCCTGGACCGTGTGTTGGTGGCCCGGCGATCGGGAAGCGCGCCGTGGCCCAGAGTGCCCGAACCAGAGGTCGCTGAGGAGAGCGAGGAGGGCGGCGTCGAGGACGAAGAACTTACCGACGGCGAGCGAATGCTGGCCGAGGCGATAGAAATCGGCCTCCCCGTCGTTTCGCTCGAGGAGTAACTAAAACTCGAGCCCGTAGCTCAATGTGTAGTTCTGTACGGTCGAGCTGAACTGCGCCTGAAACCCAATATTCGCGACCGCGAACTGTAATCGAAGTCCAGCGACGCCCTGGTGTACGACCGCGGTATCGACTGGGAAGACGAACTCCGGCTGAGTCGTCGTGTCGATCGGAGGCCTGGGGTCCATCGGAGTCGCGTCGATCAGCCGAGAGGCCATGATGACGGCGGCGAGGTTGTACCCGGCGTACGGGGTGATGTTCATCACGTTGCCGACGCCGATCGGGAGCCCTGTAACGATCTCGCCGCCCGCTACGGTCACGGCCAGCTGCGAGTGTCCGAGGATCGTGTTGACGTAGCCGCGGATCGCAAGGTCAGGGACGGGCCAGAGGTAGTCCTCGTGGAGCGCCCACCGGAATTCTGTCCCGACCGCGATGAGCTCGCTCTGCCAAAGTACGGTCAGCATGGCGCCAATCTCGAGCGAGAGCGGCAGCCCCTTACGAATTCGGAATTGGGTCAGCGGCATCGTGCCAGACGGATCCTGGTCGGCGTCTGCCATTCGCCAATACTCCTCATTGGCATCGATGATGGCGAAGGTCTGGTCGACTTGCACGGCAAAGCCCGCCTGGCCCAGCGTCTCTCCGGTGGTTCCAAGCGGCGGCGCAAAGACTAGTCCGATGTCCCGCGCGAAGTCGTAAAATGCGTCCTCGTTAGTCTGCACTCGATTGCACACTTGCCCAACAAGCTGACATTCCCCAAACCGGTTGAGGGTGACATCGTTGCCGCCCGCGTGAGCCGGTGCCAAGCCGCCTAATGAGGCGAGAGCGAAAGCACCGAAAGTGAGTGACTTGATGGACACAGTTGGATCCTCAACGAAGGCTCTGACAGCTAACGTTTACCGTGCTCGCCCGTCAAGACCAGCGCTTGACCGGCTCTAGTCCACAGCGTAAGCCGCGGGCGGCCGCTTCGTGGAACAAAAATGAAACTGATCAAACGCTATACCAACCGAAAGCTCTACGACACTGAGCGGAGTTGCTACGTCACTCTAGACGAGATCGCGGAGATGGTCAGAGAGGGCGAAGAAGTTTCGATCATCGATAATCGGAGCGGCGACGACCTCACGACAGTGACGTTGGCCCAGATCGTCTACGAAGCCGAGAAGAAGGATAAGAAGCTGCTCCCGCTGCAGTCTCTGCGACTCATCATCCAGTCTCCTTCTGAGTTCCTCGCTCGTATCTCCAAGCCCGTACAAGAGTTCCGCGACGAGACGCAGCAGCGCGTACTCGGTCTCCGCAAGAAGGCCGAAGAGACCCAGGAAGAGAAGTTCATTCAGCCGGTGCGCGAGTTTCTCGAGCAGGTGCAAAAGACGATCGACGAGCTCGGCTCCACACTCGATCAACGCCTCAAAGACAGCGTCGATGCGCTGACACATGTTCCCGACTTGGCGGAAGAGGTGGACAGCATCAACAACCGGCTCGACACCTTGGAAGAACAAGTCGCGTCGCTACAGGTCCTCCTTGAGGGTATGGTCGAGGACGGCATCAGCGACGAGTCGAACAACGCCCCACCCGCCTCCTAGGGACGGTGCGGGACGGGACGGGACGGGACGGGACGGGACGGAGCGTCTACCGGGATTCCACGAGGCACGCGGAGAGCGCTTGCGCTGCTTGGCCAATGCGTGGGCCAGGACGCGATACGAGGTTTGGACCGACGCGACAGATACTGCGGCTCGACACAGCGGGCACGTCGGTCATCGACTGCCACTCCCCCGTGTCCGATGCCGCGACATCAATGATGACTTCCGGAGCCGCTACGAGGATGAACTCGCGGTCGACTTGTGACCAACCGGGCGGCGCAAGGTTCTCCGCCCCGCTCAATGCCAGCAGCGCGCCAACAAACGTGTCCTCTCCGGCAACGAAGTAGGGGTCGTGGCCAACGAAAAGCAACGTCTTAGGCCCGTCCTCCGGCGCCTGCACGGACACTGCGTCGAGCTCGCTAGCGATACGGTCCACTAGAGCTTCGGCGCTCTCCCCTTCGCCCAGCCTGGAGCCGAGCTGCAGCCCCGCGAAGAGCACCTCGGGGATGGTCTCATCGGGAAGGATCAATACCTCCACGCCAGCCTCTTGGAGCTTAGTCAGGACCGGGAGTTCCCGCTGGGCTCCTGACGCCAATACGAGCGTCGGCTCCAGCGTCAGGATCGCTTCAAGGTCGGGATCGAAACCGCTGCCGACCGACGGCAGCCCGACGACCTCAGAAGGGAAGTCGCAGTGAGCGGAGCGACCCACAAGGAGCTCGCTTGCCCCAAGGGCGTAAACGAACTCGGTCGCGCTCGGGATCAGGGAGATCACCCGATCCGTGGCAGAATCGGACACTACTTGCTCAGGCGGTACAGCCACGGGTTCCGGCCCCGAGTTGCACCCTTCTGCGGCGAATAACGAGGCGACTACAGCGCCGATATAGATTGGTCTGATCAAGAAAACCTCAGAAGGTCTGGTCGAGTCCAATAGAGAACACCGGCGCATAGCGCGCGGACGTCCGCTCGAACGGGAAGGAAAGATCCGCAGCGCGGACGGTAGTGCTCAGTGCTGGCAGAACGAGGCGCAGGCCTAATCCCGCGGAACCGTGGAAGACGGGGGGTTCATCATCCGACCAGACTCCCGCCGTATCGACGAACGTCACCATTCCAATTCGTGCGCTCAAGATGCGAATCGGAGACGACCGCCATTCCAGATTTCCGGCAACAACATGGTCGCCTTGGAAGGCGTTCGTGGGATAGCCCCGGAGCGGCCCTCCTCCGGCTGTGAGCAAAGCGTTTCCCTCGTTCTGCAACAGATCCGTGCGCGACACTCGGGCGACGATTCGTCCGGCCATCACCGCCGGCGTTACGATCCGTACTCCCGTCGTCAGGCTGAAGTCCTCGATGGCACCAGCGTAGCGCATCGAGTTGTCCACGCTCGCCGAAATGAAGGCGTCATCACCGATCTGGAGGCGGTAAGCCAACGTGCCCGTCTGGCGAAGAAAGCGAGTGGTGGCACCGAACGTCGGTTCCGATGCGAACACGCTCATACCCACGAAGTGACCCTCTCGGATCTCCTCGCCGACCCCGTACGTCGCGTAGTTCACGAGTCGGAAGTACTCGTTTCGAAAGAACCGGTATCCCAGCGTAGCGCCGACTGCGACTTCTGAGCGTGGAAGCCCGATCCTCTCATAGACACGAAGTACGTTGGCGGGGATCTCAGGGTCGTAGGAAATCGGTTCCACATCGCGCCACGTGGCTTGGAAGCCCGGGGTCAGGTTGTGTTTGAATCGACTGCCCCACGATCGCGTGACGGCGATCGATCCCCCAGCGAAACGAGAGCGGTAGCGTTCTTCAACGACGTACGCGCCGACTTGCCGCAGGCTCAGTTGATCGCCGACGTATCGTCGAACGATGCTGAAGTCGTGCTGAACGGTGGCCGCCCAGCCCCAGCGAACGTGAGACGCGTAGAGAGGTCGCGCGAGCTGAAGTGTGTTTCGGGTGCCCTCAAGACCACCAACCTCGCGGTCGAGCACGAAGTCGAAGTCCTCATAGAAGGTGACTCGGCTTCCAGCGAGATGCCGACTCAAATAAGCGGGCCCGATCGACCAAGAACTCAGTGTACGTGTGGCCCCAAAAGCGAGCGTGTCCGTTGTGCCGAGAACGTTCGATTCACTGCCTCCAACGTGAAGCTCCGTGATCGTGCGCCCATTGCTCTCGACGTATCCGGTGACTTTCAGGCTCCATACGTCCCTCGTGATGATGAGGAGGTCCACGCAGCCTTCGATGTCCGAGCGAGTGGGCACGACCGCGACGACGGAGAAGACAAAAGGATTCCGGATGGCGCGCTCTGCGTCTTCGTAGGCCTGCACGCTAAACTCGTCGCCGGGGAGCATCGTGTTCGCCCTGCTGATCACACGTTCTCGGGTCACGCGATGAATCCCGTTGAGCCACGTGGGTAGCCAGTCATCCGGATGGACGATCCGGTAGGCGCGCTGCCGGATCTCACACACCGCCTTCCCGTAGGGGTCGTGATCCGGCTCAAGCTCAAACTCTTCCATCGCTCGGAGAATCTCTCGAATCTCGATGTCTCCGCGGTCGGTGTATGGAGAGTTCGGGTGCGCCGAGAGGTCACCAAAGCCGGCCCGCTCCTCATCCCTGATGGATGCCGAAACGGGATTGAGCAGCTCGTGAGATTGGCCTTCTGACACTCCCGATCCCTCTGCGTCAACATCAGGAACGTCCTCGACGTCGGCGTCAGGAACGTCCTCGACGTCAACATCAGGAACGTCCTCGACGTCAACATCAGGAACGTCCTCGACGTCAACATCAGGAACGTCCTCGACGTCAACATCAGGAACGTCCTCGACGTCGGCGTCAGGAACGTCCTCTGCAGAGCCTTCTGCAGCGTCCTCAGCAACGATGCCGTCCGGCGTCGACACCGGCGCCGGACGTGTAGGCGTCTCCGCTCCTGGCGCAGGCGGTGCGGAACCAGCATCCGCTTGCCCGAAGGCCGGAAGCGCAACGCAGAGCAGACAGAGCGAGACCCAGAACTTCACTCGCCGGGAAGCTTCGGAATCTCGACGCCCTCGTAACCGATAATCCCGCGTTCGGTGAGCCAGTAGAGCGTGCGATAGACGTCAGCGTCAGTCCACTGGTAGCGGTCGGCGAAGAGGCGGACCAAGGAGCCCAAAGTGACTCCCTCCTGCACGTTCGAGTAGAGCCGCATCGCCTTCGGAGAGAGCTTCGTGGTCGCGAGATCGGTCATCCCCACGAGGGGGATGAGCGCGGTCTTTTGTCGTTCCTTGAAGAACACCCGCAGGTAGCGAATATCGGCCTGCTCGTTCACGCCCCGTGCGAGCAGGTCGGTCGCTCGAATCGCGAGCGGAAATCCGTCACGATCGACCGAGCTCTCTTCCCACCACGCCCAATCGCCGTCTTCCCAGAAGAACGTGCCCATCAACTTCTCTGCCAGCTGCTCCTGCAGGTAGTGAAAGAGCGTATGGGGCGGCATGATGCCGGAGGTTGCAATGTAGTCCTCGAGCGCAACGCCGCGCTCATCAGCCTCTGCTGCAAGCTTGTGGAGTTCCTCCTCGGAGACTTGTTCGGCCCGGTAGAGCACGGCCAACAGACGGTCTTCGGGATCGGAGGAATCGATCGCGACCGGCGTACCGGAGTCGAGGTAAATGTCCTTCTTAACTCCGTCATGTTTCAGCCGAAGTCGGCCAGTCGCTCTGCCTTCGGTAACACCGTGAATCAGTCGGAAGACGGAGATCTTACCGATGGCGCCTAAGAGGTCAGGCACGCGCGCACTTTCGGCAGTCGTTCTCCGCGTCCGCTCGAGCACCGTACGCTCGCGAGAGTTGGCTGCAGGAGAAGTGAGCGCGGTGGCGGACGGCAGAGCCCCGGAGGTCGACCTAGAGCTGCTCGTCAGCCGGCGGGGGGACCTGCTCGATGCGGCCCGAGGCGAGATGGAGGTAACTGTACGGCGGAGCGTGCCGGATCCCGCTCGAGAGTCGACGCGGGTACGAACGCCTGACGGAGAGATCGACTGGTTTCGCCCTCGAACGCTTGTCGACGGCTCTCCAGGCAAGCACGTGATCCCACCGGAGTCGGCCAGCGACGCATTGTCGATGCTTACGCTAGCGCGTGCGCCAGCCTTCGCGAGTGCGGACGCTCGTCTTTTGTTCTCGACGACCTGTTGGATCTCGGAGTAGCCGCCAGAGGCGGTAGCCGAGTCGCTTCGACGGCCATCTTCCGTGGCGGTGGTCACTCGGCCAGTGGGGGTGAAATCAGCGGCGCGCGATGCTGCGAAAGAGTCCGGCGCTGTACTTACGTCGCGCGGCGCTTGTGAATCGCGCCGCGCCATCGCTCCAGACTCCCCGCTCGGGCTATTGGTACGGCGACGGCGGGCACGGGGATTAATCCCGGCCAGTGAGAGGTCTTCCCAGTCCGCGCCATGTTCTACACGAAGGGCGTAACCGGATCCGCTCACCGAGGCAGGGCGGACCTCGTCGATAGGCACGGGCCTCTCCACATCCGTGAATTCGGCAAAGTCGGCGGGATGGGTCCATGGCCCGCCGTCGAACGAGATCTGTTCGGCATCGGCGGGTACACGGCTGCCGAGCATTTCCTCCATCATCGCAGCCCGCATCGGACCGTGTATGGCGCCTTCGGCATCTTTGTAGCGAAGGAGGCTCTCTTTCGCGTCGGCGATGGTCTGGAACCCTGAGTCTTGACTCGGATCCGCCTTCCGTTTTTCGCGTTCGTTCTCGACCTTATCCGAGAAGAGTTCCGAGACGTATGCAGAGAGAGAGGCTGCACTGGTCTTGATCTTCTCTTCCTGAATGTAGTCCTTGAGTGCCTCGATGAACTCGGCGCCGCTCCGGTAGCGGTCGTCAGGATCTTTACGCAGGCCCTTCGCGATTAAATCAGCGAGCTGGGGGGATATCTTCCGGGCTCGCTCGAGATCTTCCGCGATATTGGAGTCGCGGATTTTCAGCATGACCTCGAGGTCGTTCTTCGCTTTGAAGAGACGAGTCATGGTGATCATCTCGAAGAGAATGACCGCCGCCGCAAAGAGATCTGAACGTCTATCGATCTCAGCGCCAGTGACCTGCTCCGGGCTCATGTAGCCTGTCTTGCCCTTCTGCGTCCCGACCTCAGTCTTCGATGACTGCATCTGCGACTTAGCGATGCCGAAGTCTCCGACCTTCACCTGCCCATCGTACGAGAGCAGGATATTCGAGGGGCTAACATCGCGGTGAACGATGTTCATCGGGTCACCCGACGCGTCTTTCGCCTTGTGAGCGAAATCCAGCCCCTTCAGCATCTCGACCGTGATGTGGAGAGCGAGCTCAACGGGAATGCGAATCCCACGGCGTGCAGAGCGCGCCAACACATCGAGCAGGTCCTTACCGGACACGTACTCCATCGCGATGAAGAGGTGGCCACCGATCTCACCCAGATCCAACACCTGAACGATGTTGGGGTGGGTCAGGTACGCGGTGAGCTTCGCCTCATCGACGAACATGCGGACGAACTGATCGTCGTCGAGCAGGGACGTGAGAATCTTCTTGATCGCCGACTCTTTAACGAAGCCGGCGGCGCCAAAGGTTTTTGCACGAAATACTTCTGCCATGCCGCCACGACCGATTCGATCGAGGAGCAAGTATTTCCCGAATCGTCGGGGAGTGAACGCAGGCTTCGAGGCGCCCGACATTGCAGTGGCTGGCGGAGAATCAGAAGAGTCAGCAAGGACGCCGACAACGGAGTGAGTATCTCACGCGCCGACGTGCGACGCAAACTGTGCGCTTTGCTCAGATCTCGCGCCTCCCATGACCTTCTGCACCCGCGACACGAGGTGGCGGATACCAACTCGCGGCCGTTAGAGCCGGTTGCCTACACGCTGTGCCATAGCCCGGATCTGGATCGCATCGCAGAGGGTCCGATCGCAGGTTATCACTGCGGCCGACTTCGATTGCCGGTGCAGAAATGCGTAGTGGCGAATCCCCTGAAAGTCGGCGGTGAACGCCTCGTTACCAACACCCGAGCTATCCAACGCGGAGTCAAAATACGTCTCACGGAGCCTGCGGAAATGGGCGGCGACCTGGCGCAGTTCATCCGTTTGCCAGACCTGCAACGCAAACCCGTATCCGCCGTCAGCACGCAGACGAATCGTGTTGTAGCCCGGAGCAGGCGCGATTCCTGCCAGAGACGTCTCGAGCAGTTCGCCCTGGAAGTTCGTCAATTCGCGCACGTCGGCGCGGGTTAGCAGGTCGGAGACCAACAGTGGATCCGGCGGTGCCAACCCGAGACGCTGCGCCAGGTTCCGATTGGCCTCGACTTCCGGTCGACGGTCGCGATTGGGCGCGACCTCGATCGGTGCGACAGGATCGCCAGCCGGTGTTGGAGTCTCCGCTTCCAGAGGGTCGCCCTCGGCCGCGACCAATGGCGTCGGAAACGAATCGCCCGTTCCCTCCGAGACGTCTTCATCCCCACCGCCGCGGCTACAGCCGACCGAGGCAAAGATGCAGAGCATGGCGAGCAGACGACATGCCGCACTCGAAACCACGTAATTTGTGATGCCTGTGGGGCTCTTCTGACTGGCGGGCGGAGCGAATGTCATTCGTTAGCGGGTTCGGAAGAGCCGGTTTGCCCAGGCTCCGATTGAAGCGCGGAGAGTACGGCAGTGAACGGCTGGATGATACGGTGTTCGAGATCCAATGTCAGGATGTCGAGGTCTCGTTCGACGTGGTCGCACAACCGAAGCGCGGCGGCCAAGTATTCCTCACCCCATGACTCAACTTGGGCCACATGATCAAGCCCTGCGGGTCGGATCAAGCGCTGAAGCGACGCATCTCGCTCAGCAGAAGTCCTGCCTGGCTCACCCGCGATGCCTCCCACGATCGCCGCCCCAAGCTCCCGGACGAGGGACCGAGTCACTTGAGAGGGTGCCGAAACGAGTCGCTCCATTAGGGTTCGCCGCAGGGCCGACGTTTCAGCCAGGTACGCCTCGAGACGCCTGCGGAGCGTCCTCGACTCCGGCGGACCGACCGCAGTCGCCTGCGCTTCCACCAGCGCGACAAGCTCGTCGTCCACCGCATCTGCCGCGTCTCGAACCATCTCCGCGACCGCCCGCCATGCTCCGGTGGCGCGATCCACGATCCGTTCGCACACGACCGCTAGCTCGCCCTCTGGCAGCTCCGAGCGCGAAAAAAGGCCTGGACCGGGAGTCGCGAGTTGCACGATCTCGGTCGCGATCTGATGCCGAAGGTCTTGAAGGCGACGGTTGAGCTCAGCTCTCGAAGCCGCGCCAACTTCCCCGGCCCATCGTGATCGACGAGTTGTCATCGCGATGCGCTGATTCTGCAGTGCGTCGGTTCCGTCCGTTACGGCGTGCTTGGCCTCCTCGGCCCGTGTGAGGGACTCGTCGAGCAACGCGGAGAGCCCAACAATAACCTCCAGGCTCTTGAGGCGGCCCGCTCGCTCGAAGATTTGTGTTCGCAGCGCCGACTCAAACTCGGCCCAGCCGAGATCGACGCTCGCGTCACCATCGGGCGTCTCGTCATCGGAAACCCGACGGCTCTCCAGCGCTCTGAGTGCGCTCAGCCAGTAGAGTCCGGCGAAGTCAGTGCCGAGGTGTCCGCGAACATGTTCCTCGATCTCTCTTTTGGCCTCCTCGTCGTCGCCGATTCGATCGGCCTTATTGAGCACCACGAGGAGTTTCTCGTCTCGGTTCGGGATGGTCTCCAGGCGCTCGAACTCGCTCCAGCTTAGTGCTTGATTTGCGTCCAGCATCCAGACCACGGCGTCCGCGGTCCGCAGCGCTTCGCGAGCGCGCATCTCATGCTCAGAATCGGGCGCATTGAAGCCTGGCGTGTCCCAGAAATGGATGCTGCGCAGGTCCGGATGAGGGTAGCAGAACTCGAGCGAAGCGATCTCCTCAGGCGACTTCTTCACGAGTCGCTTGGCCTCTGCATACGGAATCTCCTCGACCTCACCGTCGTGCTTTGTCCATCTCGCGACCTTGCGCGGACCGTAGCGAATCACGTTGATGTGGCACGTGGTCGGGAGCACCCCTGTAGCGACGACGTCTTCGGCGACGAACGCATTGATCAACGTGGATTTCCCTGCGTTGAACTCACCGAGAACAGCGACCGTTAGTGGCGTATCAAGGTGCTGTCGGAGCGCTGTCGTTCTCGGGATAAGGTCCGTCAGCAAGGGATGGCGGGCGACCGTTTCGGCGAGTGCATCAAGGAACGGTGCCAACTGTGGCGGCGCGATCTCCGATTGTGGAGGAAGCTGCGGCAACGGAGGCGCTAAGCTAACGATCGACTCGTTGATCAGCGCGTTGATCCGACTATTGCTCGGCTGTCGAAGCGCTGCCTCACGCAGCAGCGCGAGGGCCTCAATCGCATCCCCAGTCCGCAGCGCCAACTCGCCGAGCGCATGGAGTTCATCGACGTCCATGCTCGCCGCACGCAACGTAGAGAGAGAGAGGCGAGCAGCCTCAATGTCATGCAGCGCTAGCTGGGCTCGACCGAGAAGTGCCTGAGCTTTTCGCCGCTCCGTGCCGAGGTGAAGGGCAGCCGTGGCCGCCTCCACCGCTTCAGCGGGCAGGTCGGCTTCAAGTGCCGCCCGCGCATAGTCGAGCTGCGTAGGAGCGTCAGACTCGTTGAGGCTTGATGCTGCACGCAGCGAGTCTAAGGCGCGTTCCGCTTGCCCTGACGCCAGGTAGCATTGCCCGATCGCACGGTGCAGCTCGGCCTGCGCACCGATCGTCGCTGTCACCAAGGCCTGATTGAGCAACGGCAGGGCTTCGGCGACTCTCCCCTCAGCGATGTTGACGCGTGCGAGCCCCTCAAGTGCATCCGCGTTGTCAGCGGATCGTTCGAGAATCCTCGCGTATGCCCGCCGAGCGGCGGTGCGATCCCCCGCGGTACCACGAGCCGAGCGGAGTTTGCCTGTGAGGAGCAGGGCGTCGAGCGGTGGAGGATTGACCTCCAAAGTAGACGCCAACGTGCTGATGGCGCCGTCTAGATCGCCGTCGTCCTCCAAAGCCTGGGCGAGTCGGTACATGATCTCCGCCGAATCGGGCGAGAGACGCAGGGCCTGTCGCAACGGCGCGATCGCTCGGGATCGAGGACCCATGCGCTCGTCCAACGCTGCCGCGGTCATGAGGATCTCGAGCCGCGCCCGATCGTCGGGCCGGCGAGCGAGCGCGAGGTCGAGGTGCTGACGCGCTGAGCGCAGCGCCCCCATCTGAGTTGCGATGCGGCCGAGTGCGAGGCGGACGAGCGTATCGTCGCGGTCCTGCACCGCTGCGCCGAGCGTGTTGGCCGCGCGCTCAAAGTCGCCGAGCGACTCATATGCAAGACCGCGAAGTACTGCCGAACGCCAGATTCCAGGCCGCTGAGAGTCGACTTCGTCGAGCAGAATCAGCGCGAGTTTCGCCTCACCTTGCGCGAGTTCGCCCTCAACGGCATCTAGTCTCCGGACGAGATCACTCGGGAGCCGTACGTCATCGATGATGCCGCCGATTCGTTCGCTGAGCTTGTCGCTCAGTCGGTCGAAGATAGATGCCATGCGCGGTGGGCTCCCTGGGCGTTACGAGCTGGGACTAGGCCCCTTATGTACGGACGAATTGGCACGCTACTCTTCGAGCGCCGCCTCAAGCTCCGCACTGGTCAGGATGCCCTTCGCAACGAGGAGGCGAGCCAGCGCTGCCGCGAGTGGATCGCGGGAAGAGAGGCTGTTCCCCATCGAAGACTTGGCGGGACCGGCACGCTGGAAGCCCGCCGTTGAAGTGTTGCGCCCGGGCCGCGCGAGCTGCGTGCGGCCAAAATCGGAATCGGAAAGCATCGCTTCCATTTGGAGCGTAGGCCTCTCCTCGACCAAAGGTTCGTCGACGGGTTGGAACCCGGTCGGCGAAGTGATCCGATCGTGTCGATTCCGCGGGATGTCGTCGAGCATGCTCAGAGCGGAGAGCATGTCGGAGGGCGCCGCGTGCTCGAGATCTTCGAGCACGTTGGCGAAGATGTCCTGACGCTCAGGTTCGGAGCGAGTTTCGGCCGGAGGTGCTGGGCTTTGCTCAACCTCCGGGTAAACTCGGTCGAGCGCTCGGTCGAGGTCGACAGGACCCGCCAGAAGCGGCACCACAGGGTGGTGGCACTGCTGCGAGACCGCTTCCAGAGCGTCGAGATCCTGTGGGTCATCCATCGCGACGAAGAGGGTCAGTTCTCCGTCCCGAGGCTTTAGGCCGACGGGGAGCACTCGGTACTTCCTCACCAACGCGAGCGGGAGGACATCGACAAGCTGGCGCTTGGCCGTGAACTTCTCCAACGAAACCGACGGTACGCCGAGCGACCCAGCTACGTGAGACACAGCAGCGGTCTCTTCCACCCGCCCCGTCTCAATGGCCGAGCGATAGAAGCTATGCCCCTGCCGAAACGCGGAAACTTCGATCTGGGTGACATCCTCCGGAGTGAGGAGGCCACTGGCAACGAGAGTCTTTCGTACGCGCGAGTCGTCTAACATGGATCAGATGGTACGCTCGTCGACTAGCGACACGCAAGCAACCGGCGGACTTCTAGCAAGGGGTCGTCACTTCTTCGCAAAGAGAACCAGCATGGCGGGAAGAATCACGAGGTCGCTCAACAGGCAGCCAGCGAGAGTGACACAAACGAGCTCTCCAAAGAGGCGCACAGGCATGAAAGACGAAATCAACATGACGCTCATGCCAGCACTCAACATGATACTCGTGACAACGATCGCCTTCCCGCTGCCGGCGGCTGCGGCGAGGAGCGCCTCTCGCACGTCATCGTGCCTTGCCCTCTCCTCTCGGAACCGAGCGAGCATATGGATAGTGTCATCCACGGCGAGCCCAATGGAGACCGAGAAAATCACGACCGTCGTCGTATTGAGATTGATCCCGATGAGCGCCATGTAGGCCATCGTCGCGATCAGTGGCGTCACGTTGGCGGGGATGCTGATGAGTCCGAGACGGAGGCTGCGAAACAGAATCGACAGCAATCCGAAGATAAAGACAAATGCCAACGACAGGCTGTTGAACATGTCGCGAATCAGCGAGTCCAGGCCCAGCGAGCCGCTGTAGGCGTCGCCTGTCAGCTCGACCGTAATCCCTTCCACACCCTCCAACTCATCGTCGAGAAGCACCCGAAGCTCGGCGGCGAGCAGAAGCGCCGCTCGTGAGCCACAATCGGCGACCTTAAAGTTCACACGCAGGTGCCTCCGATCCCGCGTCACGTAAGGGTCCATCGGATTCGGAATCCCGCTCTCCAGTAGCGACGCGAGCTGGGCGACCTGTCCGACGGACCGAAACTCAGCGGTGAGCTTCTCAGGGTCCCCCGTATATGCCGCCCATGCCTCGTGCAACAGGTCGCCGTACGTCTGACTGCTCAGCACGCAGTGATGCTCGATCGCGGTAGACTGAACGCGAGTCAGTGCGTTCAGGATCTCCGGATCATTGAAGCGGCCTTGCTGCTCAGAACTGAGGGAGACCTCGATCGGCAGGACGCCGTCGAGCTCTTCTTGCAGCATGATGGTCTGCTGATGAGTCGGATCTCTCGGCGGGAAGGACTCAAGCAGCGACGTGTCGATAACGACCGTCGAAGCGAGCACCGCCATGCCCGCGGTTAGCAGCCCGCCGCCAACCAGCGTGAGCCAGGGCTTTGCGATAGAAGCGCGAACCACGGCAACTGAAAACCGCTCGATCCAACCACGGTGCGGGTCTGCTGTCGGCTGCGCACGCGTGAGCTTGGGCGGCCGGAAGAACGTCAGCGCAGCCGGCAGGAAAAAGATCGTCACGACGTAAGCTACCATGACTCCAAACGCTGCCGTCATCCCGAATCGAGAGAGCAGCCCATTCTTGGAAACCAGCAGCGAACCAAATCCAATCGCTGTCGTGAACGATGTGAGGAAGCAGGCCGCGGCCATCGTGTGAACCGTTCTTTCCGCCGCCTGGCATCGGTCGTTCCCATCGCGCAACTCTTCAAGATAGCGGCTCACCAGGTGGATCGCGTCGCTGATTCCGATCACGATCATCAAAGTCGGGACGACCTGGTTGATGATGTTGAAGGGCTCCTGAACGATCGCCATGCCGCCCAGCACGACCACGCCGGCCAAGCCAACCCCAACGGTCGGCAAGATGGTGGCGGGCCACCAGCGGAAGCTCAGCAGAAGGCAGAGCGCGCAGATCAACATCGCGATCGGAATCAAGATGCTCTGGTCACGGCGAAAACGCTCCACCATGTAGACCCGGATGTTCGCAAGCCCTCCGACCTCGGCGGTCGTGCCAGCGGGCGGCGCGATTGCGATGAGCGACTCAATGTCCTCGATCGCGGGTGCAAGCGTAGCGAGGTCGGAATAGCCGTCGGCTAAGAAGACCGCGATGGTCGCCAAGCTCCTCGAGTCACTGATTAGGATGCCATCAAGGAGTGAGCTTGAAGCGAGCGCAGCTTCTAGCGCAGCGACCTCATTGGCCTCGATTGTGGCCCCTTCAATCGGGGAGTCCACGAGTAACTCGGACACGTTGCCATCGCCGGCCCTTGGGCCAGCGCGCGGGATTCCTGTGAGTGTGACGGACTCGACTCGGGCCGAGTACTCGCGTGTTTGCAGCTCAAGCCCAATGGTGTGCATCCACTGGAGTGTTTCGGCGTTGAGCACGTCATCGTGACCCACGAGCACCATCGCGACGTTCTCAGTCGCGCCGAAGTGCTCCACAAAACGCGCATCGATATCCTGCTGATCCTCGAAGGTCTCGAAGAGCGCCTGCGGCGTGAAATCGAGCGGGATTCCGAACGCGACGACGACGCCGAGCGAGCCGAGCACGATGCCGCCAATAACGGCGAGGGTGGAGGCTCGATGGCGCGTGGTTGCCGCAGCGATAGCTCGTAGAAGCGGGCCGGGGTCCCCGAGGCTCAAGTGCGTTGCTCCAGAAGACCCCTGACAGCCTTCCCGAGCTCCGCCGCGACGGAAAACTGGTTGGTGTTGTGCACGACGGTGTCTCCGGTCGCAATCAGCGAAATCGGCGAGGTGGCCAGGACTTCGGCGGCACCGGGGGCGAAGAGCGCATGGGTCGCGAGGGCGAAGATCTTTCCGGCGCCCTGCTCCGCGAGCTGTTCCGCGGCCTTCACCATCGTCATCCCGCTCGACACGATGTCATCCACGAGCACGACATCCCGTCCTCGGACGTCGACCTCGTCGACGGTGGACACTTCAACCTGGCGATCGCCGGACCGCTCCTTGCTCATAACCGCCCACGGCGCGTCTCCGCATCGAGCGGCGACTTGCCGCACCCACTGCGCACTCTCCTCGTCTGGGCCCACAATTACCGGGTTGTCACAGCGCGCCGAGATCCACTCCGCCATCGGATTGGCGGCGGAGACACTGAGCGCCGAACACCGGAAGACGTCGCTGAGATGAGGAGTACGGTGCAGGTGCGGATCGACGGTGGCGACCCAGTCGACACGCTCATCGATCAGCGCACAGAAGAGGCGCGCAGAGACGACCTCTCCGGGCCTAAACCGCTCGTCCTGACGCATATAAGGCAGATAGGGGGCGACGAGCCCGATCGAGCGAGCGCCGAGTTCACGTGCGGTCGAAAGCACGAAAAGCGCAGCTAGAATTCGGTCGTCGGGCCGGTCGAGGCCGGCGAGCACGACAACATCTCTCCCCTCAAGACCGCCTGGCAGGCAAATATAACTCTCCCCATCAGGAAAGCGTCTCCGCTCTAAACTGGTTCTTGACGCTGCTGCGGTCTCCGCGACCGCATCCGCCAAGTGCTCCGCCCCGTCGAGCGTGATGAGCAGGGGCGAGACCAATCGTTAGTGATGGATGACCGGAGCGGGCGGCTCGTGGTGCACCATGTCTGGGGTCGATTGAAGCATCCAGAAGTTCACAAGCATAGCGAGCCCCGTGAGGACTACGATTAGCCCGGCCATCGCACCGGCGTAGGTCGCCGCGATGATGTCGTCTGGAATTCCGTGGCTCTGTTCTTCAGCGCTCATTTTTGACTCTCGTGGGTCACCGAATCGGCGGCAGGCTGGTATCATTTAAGGGAAGAGCGCACAAGTCTGGGACGCTCTAGAACATGCTTATTCGGCGCGGACACAAAGCCCGCGAAGCGCGCCGCACGAGTCGCAGAGCGGCTCTTCCCATGCACAGCGGGGCGCGACCGACGCCTGAGCCTCGCAGTAGTAGCCCGAAGGACACTCCGAGTCGGACTCGCAGAGCGCCTGCGGGAAGCATCCAGCGACGCTCAAAAGGTACGTGTTGGGATCTGGGCAACCGGCGGGCTCTACCCACTCGCAAACCCCGATGCCCTCGCACTCTCCGAGACCCGTGAACGCGTCACATGGAGGCAAGGGCGTGGTCTCGGTCGTGCAAATGTAGCTAGGACCGCAGTCTTGCGTACACTCCCATGATCCTTGCGAGCAAGAGCAGATGCTCGGCGTGCAGTTTGCTGGATCGGAGACGCACTCATGTCCGTCTTCGCAACCCGTATCCAAGCACGTAAGCGACGGATCCAGAGTTGTGCATCCCCCTGGGTCCACTTCAACCCCGACATCGCCTACGTCCTCGCCTGCGTCGAGCACTGGCTGCGGCTCGGAGCCACACGCACAGAAGAGAACAAGGAAAAGTCCGGATAGTCTGAGGTTCATGGCGTCGAGTGAAAGTGGATACGTCCGACGGTGCTTAGCAACTCAGTCGCAGCGAGTGCGGAGATCGTCTCCAAGCGTCTCAGCCCATGGTCCCGGTCCTTGGCCGTACCCGTCATGGAACCAATCAAGGATCGAGCTGATCCGTGGGCAACGAGAATCATCGCCCTGCTCAAGGAGCCAGCTGACTGCTGCCAGTCGAGCCTCGGGGTGCTCGCCGTCGGAATCCGCCATCTGCTCGACGTATTCGCCGAGGAACGACTGGCAATTTTCCCCACCGAGCTCGGCGACTACCACGTGAGCGGTCCCTCGCATCAAGACCCACGGGGTCCGGTTGTACGCTCCGACGCCCATGGCGTGGTACTCGTCGCAGCTCAGGCCACCGGACTGAGCGCGCAAGTCGTCAGAAAAGCCATCGTAGATGTCGCGTGGAACGCCAAGCCAGGAACCCGCCGAGACTGCGGAGAGCAGGTCGTCGGCATTCCAGTGCTTCTCGGCGCAGGTCCGAACGAACGTTGGCCAGGGCGCGTTTTCGTTCTCGAAACGATCCGGATCCGATGTCGGAGCGCGGAGTAGGTAGTCCTCCAGCCTCTCGTAGGCGCACATCGGTTCGGTCGCGCCGAGCGCGATCGCACGACGAATCTCGATCGGGAAATTGGTGTCGGTCATGTCGAGCATCATCGACGCCATCATGTTCGAGCGGTTCGCGTACTCAGCGCCACCAATGATTCGAGCGAGTCCGGTTGCCGATGCGGGGTCAATATCTCCCGAACGCAAGAGGCGCAGTGCTTGGTTCGGCGCAGGACCGCCACCCATGTCGACCTCTTCTTCTTCGGCGAGAGCGACCAGGGGCGACTCGCCTTCCCAGTTTTGGCAGCCCGGGAGTTCACGGCTGAAGCAGTCCAGTACATCCTCGGCGTTCCAAACTCCGCTTGCGATGAGGACGCGTCGTTCCGCTTCTCCCAAGGGGTCGCCGGACGCGGCAAGCTGCTCGGCATAGATTCGCACTCCGCGATCGTCGTCGGCGATGTCGTCAGCGTAAGGAGCTGCGTACTCAGCCAGCGGATTCATCCGGTAGGAGAGCGCGAGCGAGACGATGGTATCGCGTGCCTCGGGTTCCAGGTCAGCCAGGACGCCGCCGAGGGCGATGGAGGCTTCGTCATCAAGCGACGCGCTGAAAGTGATCCCGTGGGTGCCAGTCTCGAAGGTATCCCCGAACTGGTTTCCTAGGGCGATCAGCTGCCCGTCATTGGTGGCGGTTGCGATGGCATCCGCCAACCACTGGCCGTCGCTGCGCTCGCCCGAGGAGAGCACGCAGGCAGCGATCGCCGAGACAGCGGCCGGTCCGGCTGTGCCTACCAGGTCGATGGCGTCACGGCATGGCTCGGCGTCGAACACCGCGTGGCAGGCTGCCGCGCTTTCGATCGCGGCGTCGCTACCGGCAAGCTCAGCACAATCCGATGCGCTCCCGGCGCCCGCTTCCTGCGAAGCGCCACAGGCAAGGACGAGCGTCAGCGCGGGGATGAGAGTGAGGCGCAGACGGCGACGTTTGGTCGCTAGCATTCGTTCAGGGGGTGATGTTTAGACTTCCCAACTGCCACCCAATCCAGGTGTGAGTGAGTCGGGTAATGGATAGGGGGTCGACGTCGAAGCGCAGCATTGTCTTCAAATCGTCGCCCAAAACAGAGCAGACCATGGAGCCGATGACCTCCGGAGAGGTGCAGGCGACGGCCTTTGTCCAGGAGGGTCGATTGCTGAGCCCGGTGAGCAAGTGTTGGGCGCGCTCCGCGACATCGGCGAGTGGCTCGCCGCCGCCTGGAGCCGCCTGGCTCTCAAAGCTCGACCAGAAGGCCTCCGCGCGAACGGCGTCGGTCTCTCGCACATCGCTCCAGGTGCGCTCTTCCCACTTGCCCATCCCGCGGGGGAGCAATGAGTCGACATGCTCCCACTGAGCCTCGGCCCAAATCCGGGCAGCGCTCTGTTGGATACGCCGTGACGAGCAGGCGTAGTATTCCACCTCATCACCAGTCGGGAGCAGCGTGCGCACGAACTCGTATCGGGACCGCGCGGACGAACGAATTCCGATCTCCGAGCGCCCGGCGATCATTCCGTCGTCGGCAAGCGCGTCGTGGCAAACGAGGTAGAGCTCGCGGCGTTGAAACGCTGTTTCTAGATCGGCCATGCAGCTCCGGGGGTGGGGATCACTTCTCGCCGAGATAGGCGAGCAATCCGTTGTAGGAGATGGTGAGCGACTGGCTGAGCTCGGTAGCCAGCGCCTCGTGCTCGGGGTTCGCTGTGTAGCGGTCCGGGTGATACTTCCGCATGAGCCCACGGAATGCACGGCGAACTTCGTCCGCCTGCGCGCCAGGGGGCAAGTCCAAGCGAGCGTACCAGAGTCGAACTTTCGTTCGGTGCTCCGGGTTGAACTGGTGCTCGCCGGCAATGAACTTGTCCTCTTGCTCCTTGGCCCAGTCGCGGCTGCGCTCTGCGAACGCGGAGACACCGCCAGCTTCATCGAACTCGATGACCTGCTCTTGAATCTTGTTCAGCCCATCGCGGAGTCGATCACGGATGCCCATCAGTGCTCCTCATTTGTCCAAGCGAGCGCTCCGTCGCTAAGGACGTATTGCGAGCCGCACGGGGCGCAGACGCTGGCTGTTCCTTCTTCTGCGGCCGCACCAATCTCCAGTTTTTCTCCGCACTGGCAGCGCCAACCGACCTGCCGAGCAGGGTTGCCCACCACTTGCGCGAACGGTGCGACGTCACGGATCACGACCGTGCCAGCACCCACGAACGCGAAGCGGCCGATTTCGGTGCCACAAACGATCGTCGCGTTCGCCCCAACAGTGACGCCACGCCGCAGCAGCGTGCGTGAATATTGATCACGACGCGAGACGTGGCTTCGTGGGTTGACAACGTTGGTCAACACGCAGCTGGGACCGAGGAACACGTCGTCCTCGATGATCGTACCGGTGTAGATCGAGACGTTGTTCTGCACCTTAACGTTGTTCCCAATCTCGACGCCGGGCGCAACGAAACAGTTCTGCCCGAAGTTGCATCGCTCACCGACCGTCGCCCCCGAGGAGATGTGGCAGTAGTGCCAGATACGGGTCCCTTCGCCGATCAAAGCACCGGCATCGATCGTCGCCGTCTCGTGCGCGTATGGGGGCTTCGCGGAGTCCTCGCTCATCAATTGCTCGTAGTGCACCCGTTGACACGGGGGAATCGGGGTCGGACTCTAGTACCTCATTCCCGCGCTTGTCACCCCCCGAGTCTCACTTGAGTCCGCTTAAGATCGACGCATCGATGCTGCGCGGCCCACTGGTCGCTGAGCTTGATCGAGAGGGGCCCGAGGTGGAGACCTTTTCCTTCGCACACCAAGGTAAATCCTGGGCTGCCGTGCTCGTGCGCTCCGAAAAACCTGCCGTTTTCCTCAACCGCTGCCCTCACTGGAGCCTGCCGTTGGACGACGCGCATGACGACATCTGGGACGGAGAATCTTTGGTGTGCAGCGTTCACGCCGCGGAATTTGATCCCAGCAGTGGCGTCTGCGTCGCCGGACCGTGCGAAGGAACTCGCCTCCACCCGATGGTCGCGGAGGTTGACGGAGATTCGATCCGCGTGTTCCAAGCCGGACTCCTCACCGACCTCGGGATAACCCGCTCGTGACTCGATTTTTCGTCGCCATCGCCCTTCTTGTTCTCGCCGGTTGCAAGCCGGGAGCCGATGCTCCTGAAACCGACTCCCTGCCCGTGCCCGACGGGTCGGCTGAAGCGGCTCCATCGAGCGCGGGGGCTGAGGCTCCGGAGGGCTCAGCAGCTTCAGATGAGGCGGCGGCCGAACCGATCGCAGAACGGGCTGTCGAGCCTCCTGACGTTGGGTCCGACCTTTCGGAAGACCACGCTCCGCCTACGCTACCCTCGCTAATGCGGCAGGCTGGATTTGAGCGAGCTTCGGAAGCCGACCTGGCCGACTTTGTTCACTTGCCGCCCGGCGCGGAAGGCGAAGCTGGGGTGTTTGGCGAAGGGAATCGTGCGGTGCGCATCGCCCTGATCTCGTACCCAAACCCGCGTTACGTCCGACCTCATGTCACGGACGTCCAAGAGCGAATCCGTGTGCTGCCTAATCCGCGAGAAGCCGTGCTGCACCATCACCGCTGGGTGGTGCATTTGATGGCTGTGGATCGGGCGACCGCCGACGATACTGCCGAGCGAATTCGGACCGTTTTGGGGTGGGAGTAACGCCCGAACGAGGGCCGTTCGCGGCACCGCTCACTTGCACCGGACGGCCACCTGCGCCAAGATTCCGCCATGCCCGACCTTCGTCGTAACCTGCTAGGCGCAATCGCGCTCTTGCTCACACTCGTGCTGTGGGGCTGCGGCGACGATCCGTGTAACGCTGACGCCGACTGCGATGGTGGCCAGTTCTGCCAAAGCGGCGACTGCGTGACGCTGTGCGACCGGAACGAGGATTGCACCAACGGTCGCATCTGCGAGCGTGGAATCTGCGCGGTGGCGCCGCGCTGCGGCGATTCCGGCGACTGCTCCTTCGGCTCCGTCTGTGAGGAGGGAATCTGCATCGAGCAGCCGGTGGAGTGTTTCAGCGCCTCGGACTGCCCTCCCAACTTCCGCTGCTGCGAGGGCGCTTGCTACCAGCCGGGGACCGCTGCGCCGGCATGTGACGGCTGCGAATCCGATCGCGACTGCACGAACGGCTACTTCTGCGACGAGAGCGGAGTCTGCCAGGACGAATCGGACGTCGCAGATGACGCCGAGCCCGACACGCGGCCGGACACACCGGAAGACGTCGCGCCAGACACTGCCCCCGACGTCGAACCTGATACCGCCGCGGACACCGAGCCTGACACGCAACCCGATACGCAGCCTGACGCAGGTCCAGACGTCGAGCCCGACGCGGTCCCAGACGCCGAGCCCGACACCGTTCCGGACGCCGAGCCCGACGCCGTCGATGAGTGTGAGGGTCGCGACGACGGCCAGCTCGGCGAGCGCTGCACAGCCCGCGACGACTGCTGCAACGGTCTCTGCTTCGGCAATCCCGACGCCGGCCGAGGAGTCTGCACCGACACCTGCGACTCGTACCGTGCATGCAACCCGGTCGGAGGCGGAGGCGACGAGCTCTTCTGCTATCGAGAACTCGCGCTCGACGAGCCGCTTTGCGCACTCACTGACTACCTCGATACGTGCCGCGGCAGTTCGGACTGTGTTGACGGTCGGTGCCTCGTCTCAACTCGCGGCAATGGGTGCTCTTACCGGTGCGCCACAACGGCAGACTGCCCATCGGGTTCGGCCTGCGGCGCGGTCGCGTTCTCAGACGATGCCTCGGAGTTCTCGGAGTTTGTGTGCGTGCCGATCGGCGCGACACCTTGCTCCGGACCCAGCGACTGCCTCTCGGGAACCTGCCTGATGGACGACGAGACGTTCGAGAGCTTCTGCTCGACGATCTGTAACCCGACCGACCCGAACGCCTGTCCTTCGCCGTTCGCCTGCACCGAGCTGCCGGATGGCGCCGGCGGCACGCTCCCCGTGTGCACCTTACCGTGAGTGCAGACGAACCGCGGCGCTACCACCTGATTCGGCAGCTAGCGAAGGGCGGCATGGGGGAAATCTGGCTCGCTCGGGCCACCGGTGCGGCGGGCTGGCAGAAGCCCGTTGTGGTCAAGCGCGTCTTACCGCACCTCGAAGACGACCCGGAGTTCCTCACTCGGTTCATCGACGAAGCTCGGATCAGTGCATCGCTGAGCCACGGTAACATCGTGCCAGTCTTCGATCTCGGCGAAGACGACGGCATGTACTTCATCGCGATGGAGTGGGTCGACGGCTGGGACCTTCGCAAGCTTCTGCGCATTCTGAAGAGCGCGGACGAGCGTTTGCCGCTGCGATTCGCGCTCTACGTTGCGACCGGCATTGCCGACGGTCTCGCGTATGCCCATCGCCAGACAGATGACGCTGGGGTTTCGTTGCGCATCGTGCACCGTGATGTGTCTCCGTCAAACGTACTCATTTCGCGCTCCGGCGAGGTAAAGATCACAGACTTCGGCATCGCGTCTGCCCGCGAGCGACTGGGCAGAACGGTGACGGGACAGCTGCGCGGTAAGTTCGCCTATATGTCCCCCGAGCAGGCGCTTGGTCAGCCGGTCGATCAGCGCAGCGACCTGTTCGCGCTGGGCGCGCTGCTGCTCGAGATGATCATCGGAGAGAAGGCCTTCGACGGCGGGTCCGACATGGGAACCCTCGAGAAGGTCCGCCGAGGGGAACGAGTGATCTCGGACACTGAGATCCCTGCTGGTCTCCTGGCGATCATCGACCGCACTCTCTCCGTCGACCCTGCCGCGCGCTTCGACTCTGCGGAGGACGTCTCGGATGCCTTGCGCTCGCTGCTGCATCAGGAAGACGAGCCCGTTACCGCACGCGGCTTCGCACGTTTCTTACGCGAGACCTTTGAGTCTGATCCTGTGCTCGCGGCTCAGGCCCAGCTGGGTGGTGCAAGCCTGGATGCCATCCTCAATGCGCAGCTCGATGTAAACGGAACGCCGACTCCATCGATGACGGACAGCAGCCGGCTGCTTGTGCCAACCGCCTCGTCGAACAGCGCCAGACTCCGCCTCGTTTCGCCGAGCGGTTCTGCGGCGTCGCACTCGCTCCACTCGCCCCACACCATGACTCACGCTCTCGCCGCCCCTCAAAAGGGCCGCGGGCGATGGGCAGGCGCGGTCGCGCTCGTTCTCCTACTATGTGTAGCTGCCGCTTGGGCGTTCACTACCAAGGCTGCTCAGGTCACAGTGGAGACCAGACCGAGCGGTGCAAACGTCTATGTCGACGGCGTGTTGGAGGGCATCTCCAATATCTCCGCAAGACTCACGCCGGGGTCCCATTCCGTGAGGCTTCAGCTGGATGGCTACGATTCGCTCGAGCTCCAGGTAGCGGCCGAGCGCGGGCAGACCGTGGTGCTGGATGAGACGCTCCGCCCCTCGGATATCGCGATCGTGTTCGACAGCGTCCCTGGGGGTGCGGTCGTGGCCGTCGGTGACGAGCAAATCCAGGGCGGTAATGCCCTGACGGTGCCGGTTGGCGTGCCGATCGAGGTGCGAATGGAGTTACCAGGGCATCAGACTTACGCCGAGCAACATACTTTCGCTGTGGGCGACCGAATCCTGACCCGCCAACTCATGGCCGAGGTCGCCGCGCTCGAGCCAACTCAAGAGCCTGTTGAGGATGAGCACGCTAGGGAGCGGAGCGAGCAGGCGAGGGACAGGCGCGATACATCTGAGCGTGACGAGCGGCCCGAACGTTCAGCCGGGTCCGAGCGAGCTCCCGACGCTGGCGCAATCGCTCCTCTTACGCCCGACCCCGATCCCGAAGAAGTCGCCCCCGAGCTGGAGCGAAACGCCAGGCTTCGGGTCCGTTTCGCGCAGCTTCCAGGGGTAGGATTGATCACGATCGACGGCCGCCCGATGGGCACCAATTCTAATGTCTCCGAGACCTTCAGCGTTGTCCCGGGGACACACGCGGTCGTGGTTACCAACGCACTTGGTGAACGGTACCAGGCCAGCGTGTCGGTCCCTGCGAATGAGTCGCGGACTGTCAACGTGATGTGGAGGAGCGAATGAGTGAGGCGATCACCCGTACGGTGATGCTGGACGACCAGACGGAAGCCCTCCGCCTGAAGCGTTTCTTGCTGACGATCGACGAGCCCGGAGCGGGAGGACGCCACCGGGTTTTTGGGCAACGGCTCGTGCGATTCGGTTCGCACCCGGACAATGACGTGGTGCTTGAGGACCCGTCTGTGTCCAGGGTCCACTTCGAGATTCGGGTTGAGTCTGAGGGCTATCGCCTAGTCGATCTGGACTCCAAGAACGGGACGTACTTGGGCGAAGTACGCGTGCGCGACGTCTACCTGGGACCGAACGCCGCGGTGCATGTTGGCGGTTCGACAATCAAGTTCGAGACCACCGAAGAAGATGTTGAGGTCCTGCTCTCCGGGCGATCTCGGTTCGGACAGCTCATCGGTAAATCAGCGCGCATGCGGGAGGTCTTCGCGACGCTCGAGCGCGTCGCGAACTCCGACGCGCGGCTGCTGATTCAGGGAGCACCCGGCGCCGGGAAAGAGCACGCGGCCGAGGCGGTGCACAACTACAGCAAACGACGGGGAGGCGAATTCGTTGTGCTCGACTGCTCGGCCGTCGACGAGGAACAGGTGCAGGGCGAGCTCTTCGGGGATGAGTCGCTAGGCGATGTTGCCGGGGCGCTAGAGCTAGCTGCGACTGGCACCCTGTATCTGCTTGAACCGACGGAACTACCTGCTGACGTTCAAGCGATGCTGGCGCGTGCTCTGGATCGTGGCGACTACCGGCGAGTCGGTGCGCAGCGGGCGTTTCCGCTGACCGCGCGGATTGTCACCGGCGCCGACGAGGACCTGCGGCGTGCGGTGGAGCGCGGCGACCTGCGCGAAGACCTCTACTACCAACTCGCGGTCGTCTCTGTTGAGCTGCCTGCCTTGAGAGATCGAGCGGAGGATATCCCCGTGCTTGTGGAGTATTTTTTGGAGGCGGCCCGCAAGGATCTCGACAACGAAGGGCTGAACGTCACCTACGCGACAATGGAGCGACTGGTAGAGCATCCTTGGCCAGGCAACGTTGCCGAGCTGAGGAACTTCATTCAACGCGCGGTCGCCCTCTCGTCAGCTGATGCTGCGGCGGACGACTCGCGCTTTATCAATCCGATCGCGCCCACTGAGGACGCGGACGAGCCATCGAGGGCAGTGCACGCCTTGATGAAGAGTTCGGGGGTTGATGTTTCGATCCCCTTCAAGGACGCAAAGTCGCGACTCGTCGAAGCGTTCGAGAAGGCGTATTGGGAGCAACTGCTGCTGACGACCGGCGGAAACGTGTCGGCCGCGGCGCGAGTCGCGGGGGTTCATCGCAAGAGCGTGGAGTACATATTGAAGAAGCACGAGATCAGCCGACGAGACTTGGGCAAGTGAGCGCACACAAACACGTCGAGCGCTGTCTGAGAGGCGCGGAACTCTCCGTCGATTTTGTGGATGGACTCGCGCTCTTTTGCGAGCTGCTCGCCTTTCACGGAAAACGCAGCAACCTCGTTGGAACGCAGGATCTCTCCCGAATTTCGGATGAGATCGTGGTTGATTCTGTTCGACTATGCGCGCTCGTCAAACGACAGGAAGGAACGCTTGTCGACATCGGAGCCGGAGCTGGAATCCCTGTGATTCCGATCCTGATCGCGATGCCGGGTTGGACCGGGGTAGCGGTCGAACCCCGGGAGAAGCGCCGCGCGTTCATGATGTTAGCGAGGCGAAAGCTGGGTCTGCGGGAACGCCTTGAGATCGTCTCAGGCCGGCTTGAGGAGGACGGCACTCTCAGCGGCGAGGCTTCGTCGGACCGGCGCTTCGATCTTGCGGTCACGAAGGCCGTCTTCGCGCCTACGGAGTGGGCACGACGGGCCAGCGGGCTGCTCAGTCCAGACGGTCAGGTGGGCATCTATGCGTCCGCAGAAGCAGGTTTACCGCATACTGCACAACGCATTGAATATACGACAGAATCTGGCAGCGCTCGGCTCATCGGGGTGATCTGAGCCGAGCTGAGTCGACACAATCACTGCTGGAATAGCTCGGCTCGGATGTGCTATTCCAAGCGGCACTCAGCACAACGAGATTCGATGACAAAGACCATCGCTGTCGCCAATCAAAAGGGCGGAGTCGGAAAGACGACGACGTCGGTGAACCTCGCCGCCTGCTTGGCTGCGATGCAGTACCGAACGCTCCTCATCGACATGGATCCGCAAGGCAACGCAAGCTCCGGCGTCGGCGTCGAGCTCAACGGGCTGGAGACGTCGATCTACGATGTCTTCTGCGAGCGTCTCCCGGTCGAGGACATCACTGTCCCCAGCGCGGTAGAGCTGTTGGAAGTCGCTCCCGCGCTCACCGACCTCGCAGGTGCCGAGGTCGAGTTGGTCAGTCGAGACCGACGCGAGTTCGTCCTACAAACCGCGCTGAAGAGCATCCGGGGGCGCTACGACTACATTATCATCGACTGTCCGCCGTCGTTGGGACTGCTGACGATCAACGCTTTGGTCGCAGCCGACAGTGTGCTCGTTCCGATCCAGACCGAGTATTACGCGCTTGAGGGCCTCGCTCGACTCCTCGATACGATCGAGCTCGTCCGGCAGGGCCTGAACCCTCGACTCCACCTCGAAGGGCTGCTGCTGACGATGCATGACGGTCGCAACAACCTCTCTCGGCAGGTTGAAGCAGAGGTACGCGAGCATTTCGCTGAGAAGACGTATGCGACGGTGATTCCGCGAAACGTGCGTCTCAGCGAGTCCCCGTCGTTCGGAGAGCCGATCATCATGTACGATATCGGCTCGGCTGGAGCGAAGAGCTACCTAGCGTTGGCCAAAGAGTTCGTGGAGCGAAACGTCGACGAAATGGCGGCTAGCTAATGGCGACGCGGCAAGGACGAAACCGACTAGGGCGTGGTCTTGGCTCGTTGATCTCGACGGCGCCTGCGGTATCTGAGGCATCGGAAGACCCAGCATTCTTTCATTGTGCCGTTGGCGAGATCACGCCGATGGATGGCCAGCCACGCCGCCACTTCGATACCGAGCGACTCAACGAACTCGCGCAGTCTTTGCGTGAGACCGGAATCATCCAGCCGCTCGTCGTTCGACGCAACGATGAGGGCGATGGCTACACGCTCATCGCTGGCGAGCGCCGCTGGCGGGCTTCGCAGCTCGCCGGGCTGACTCACGTGCCAGTGGTGGTTCGCGAGGTCACTGACCGCGACGCCTTCGCCCTGGCGCTCATCGAGAATATCCAGCGGGAGGACCTCAACCCGATCGAGGAGGCCCTCGCATTCTCACGCCTCATCGAAGAGCACGAGTTCCGTCAGGAAGATCTCGCCCAGCGCGTCGGGAAGAGCCGCAGCGGCATCGCGAATGCGCTACGGCTGCTCAAGCTCTCACCGGTGGTCCGCGACCTCGTCGCAGACGGCATCCTCTCGGCAGGACACGCACGAGCAGTGCTGTCCGTGGAGGAGGACCTACAGCCCCTCCTCGCCGAACGTATTGTTACCGAACAACTAAGCGTTCGGCAGGCCGAGGACCTTGCTCGGCAGATGAAGAATGGCGCTTCTGCGGAGAAGCCGGCCGCCGATTCCCCAAAGTCGGAATTGAGCCCGCAGTTGAAGTCTGTTCAGCGAAAACTCATGGAGCATTTCGGCTCTCGCGTTGTGCTAAATCGCAAGCCGAATGGTGCGGGATCACTCGAAGTCCACTATGCTGATGATGCAGGATTGCAAGCACTTCTCGACGTGATCTATACGGAATAAAAGTCGGCTTATAAGGGTGCATTCAGATCGGAGGTTCGGCTAAAGAAGCCATATCAGCTCCAGTCAGAAGGAACTCATGAACCGACCTACTTTTCGCCTCTTCTTCGTCGCCTCATCCCTGCTCTTGCTCGCCGCTTGCGGTGACGAAGAAGAGACCACGGCAGATACGGGAACCGACAGCGGAACTGCCGACGCTGTAGCCTCCGATACTATGGACGGCATGGGCGACATGGGCATGGGCGACATGGGCGCCGACATGGGTGGCATGGAAGCCATCGAGGACACAGAGGGCGCTTCCGTGAACGGCACGTTCTTCCTTAGTTACGTGCTCGATGCGGCTGCCCCGGGCGTCGGTGACACGTTTGGCATGACCGTTTCGGTCTTCGAGTCCGATGAGACCACGCCCGTTTCCGACGCCGATCTCGCGCTCTCCGAGACAATGCCGATGATGGGCCACGGCATGGACACCGAGCCAACGATCGCCGCAAACGGTGATGGTACCTTTGCCGTTGCCAACCTCGCGTACTCAATGGAAGGTCTCTGGCACTACGACTTCACGATCACGTCGGGCGACCGTACGGACATGATCGCGTTCGCAACAACCTGCTGCGAATAGCTCGCGAATGACGCTAGTTCGTTCGGCTGCCTTCGAGCTTGTGCATCGCATCTGAAGCGGCGGCGCACACTTCGGGATCAGAGTCCGCCAGGGACTCCATCAGGAACTCGATCGCTCGGGGATCCCCTAAGTTGCCGAGCGCATACGTCGCGTGGCGGCGAACGGCCGGTTCGGGGTCGCTAAGCAAGCTGATGAGCGGCTCGACGGCTTGGAGTCCTCCTAGCTCGCCGAGCGCGTAGGCGGTGGTGCTCCGCACGATCATCGCTGGATCGCTGAGATGCCCGATCAGGCCCTCACAAGCCCTCGGGTCACCGAGATCCCCTAGCGCCTCGGCGGCTTCGGCTCGCACGTGTGGCGACGCGTGATCGAGGGCCTGTCGCAAGACATCGTAGCAGCAAAGATCGATCAGACTGTCGGCGGCGTAACTCCGGACCACCGCATCCTTATCCAGAAGGACATCCGAGATCGCTTGGACCGAGCGCATGTCGCCGATCTCCGCGAGCCGTTTAACGGCGTCGACCCGCCGCTCGGGGTCTGAACTTGATAGGGCTCGAGTCGCTTTGAGCCGCTGGTACCAGCGCAATATTCAATGGGGAGTCGTTGCCGAGCCACGCGGGGACTGGCATGGTGACCGTTCATCCTCCCGCATACCCGACTCGCATGGGACCGGAAAGCCCGCGTCCACTCACAGCAACCATCACGGTCGTCAGTGCAGTAATCACAGTGATCGAAGGAGAGCTACCAGGGCCGGACCTGATGGCTGTCGGCTCCGACTGGCTGGCGTGGATCCGACTGGAAGATCGAGAGCGTATCTCGGCGCTAGCCGTCGATGAGCTAACTCTCGCGCGCGACGACAGCGGCGCGCTTCTGGCTTTGCGCCGAATCTGCGGCGGGCCGCAGGAGCGCTGGGCGGTAGGAGACGCGTGGGCGCTCTTGGAGCGCGCACGCGACGGCGACAAACTCTTCGACGTCTCTCTCGATCTCGTATGCATCGCTGGGCTTGACGGGGTCTTCACCCGAGTCAGCCCCTCGTTCGAAGAGACACTCGGATGGACGGACGCCGAACTCTACTCGCGCCCGTTCGTCGATTTTGTACACCCTGAGGACGTCGAGGGGACTCTGGCGTCCATCGAAGGCCTCGCGCAAGGTAGGTCCGTCATCGGGTTTGAGAACCGATACCAGACCAAAGGCGGCGGTTGGCGATGGCTGAGTTGGACGGCGCGCTCTCACCCCGAGACACGCAAGATCTACGCCCTCGCGCGAGACATTACCGCCGACCGCGCTCTGCGCACCCAGCTCGCGGAAGCGCGAGACCAAGCGCAGCAGGCCGACCAGGCGAAGAGCCAGTTCCTTGCGAGTATGAGTCACGAACTCCGGACGCCGCTTAACGCGATTATCGGCTACTCGGAGATGCTCACCGAGGACGCCGAAGCGGCCGGTGATGAGGCACTGGTACGTGATCTTTCCAGGATCAGGCACGCGGGCAGCCAGTTACTCACGCTGATCAATGGAGTACTGGATCTCTCGAAGGTCGAGGCCGGACGAATCGAACTCTTCTACGAGAAGTGCAACCTCAAGACTGTCTTGATGGAGGCGGCCCACACCATCGGCCCTCACGTTGCCGAACAAAACAACCGCCTGGTCCTCGATTTGGACCCGAGTTTAGAAGGTGAGACCGACCAAATGAAGCTCACCCAAGTCATCCTCAATCTGCTCTCAAACGCCGCTAAGTTCACGGAAGATGGCGAGATTCGGGTTTCTCTAAAACCCGTAGGCGGCATGGCAGAGATTCGCATTGACGACAGCGGCGCCGGCATGGGCGACGATGAGCTGCAGCGGGTGTTCGCACCCTTTGAGCAAGGCCGGGCGAGTCTCGTTAGTCGCAGTCACGGCGGGACGGGCCTTGGACTCTCGATCGCGGCGAAGTTCATCGAGCTGCTCGGTGGAACAATGACTGTCACCAGCGAGAGGGGGAGTGGGACTCAGTTTTGTTTAAAACTCCCGCTCGTTCGACCTGATCACGGCCGGGCGCAAAAGGTGACCGGCGGGACCCTCGTTGTCGTACCCTCAAAGCACAACGAGTCGGCCACACCGCTTCGGAGCGCCCTGCGAAATTGAGGTCCTCAGCGAGAGCCTCTCAGAGACCGGCAGACGCGAAGTGAGCGGACGCCTTGTCTCGATCGTGCACCGCACTCAGCTTCAGAACACGAGGTCGCTTGCGCGGTCGTCAGGTCGATCGATATAACAGAAAGCACACATCAAACTTCGGACACCAATAATGACGCGGCTACTAGTTGTAGAAGACAACGAGATGAACCGGGACATGCTCAGCCGGCGGCTTGAGCGTAGCGGGTTCGACGTCTCAATCGCGGTAAACGGAGTCGAGGCGCTGGAGTCGGCCAAGGCCAACCCGCCAGATCTCATCCTGATGGACCTTAGCCTGCCAGAGATGGACGGCTGGGAAGCGACTCGTCAGCTGAAGGAAGACCCGATCACTCGGCCCATTCCGGTGATTGCCCTCACGGCGCACGCAATGGCTGGTGAAAAGGAGCGCGCGCTAGCAGCGGGCTGCAACGACTACGATACGAAGCCCGTGGATCTGCCGAGACTGCTGGCAAAGATACGACGGCAGCTCGGCGAGTGAGCGAGAAACCCAAGATTCTCATCGCCGAAGACCACGATCTGTCGAGGGACATGCTGGCGCGTCGGCTCCGCCGTAAGGGCTTTGACGTCGTCACGGCAGTCGACGGCGAAGACGCAGTTCGCACCGCGTTGGACACGCTCCCAGACGTCATCTTGATGGACCTCTCGATGCCCGGCGTCGACGGCTGGGAGGCCGTGAAGTGGATTCGAAAGAACCCCTCGATCGCGAAGATTCCGGTGATCGCGCTCACGGCCCACGAGATGGAGGGCCTCGTCGGCGCAGTGCGAAGTGGCGGCTTCGACGGATTCGAGACGAAGCCGATCGACCTTCCACGTCTTGTCGAGAAGATCCGCGGCAAACTCGCCCGCATCTCCGCCTAGCTGCGTTCGAGAATGACCTGCGAACGGCCCGCTGCGACCTGCGTCGTACCCGGTTTCGTGAGGGTCAGCTGGGCTTCTGCTTAGGCCCTCACGCACGGTGCGGCACAACGGATGCGTTCGCCGAGCAAATCAAAGCAGCGTGCAACTCCACGAACGATGCATCGGACGCGATCGGCGGAGCGACCGAGACGAGCATTCGGAGAGCCGCGTACGGCCGGTGTCGGCCTAACACCGACGATTGGCGAGGTTTGTCCGGTCACGCGATCCAGGGAGTCGGACGAATCACAGCGGCGCACAACCGGATACGGAGAGCGCGATCTCGAGGCATGAGCCCGAGAGAATCGAGCAAAAACACGTCGGCCATAATCTCGTCTCACATTACCGATAAGGCAGTTCAAACCTAGTAGTTCTGCATTCGATGAGGTGGCGATTGGACACGTATAAGACTCCGTGTGCACTTCGGTTTGTGTCATCTTCATGTGGCCGGTCCAAGTCGGCTAGCGATGTCGGCAAGGGTGAGACCCTGTCAGGAACTGTGTGTTTCATCTTTAAAATCAAATAGTTGCGCTCTTTGCACGCGAGGGGAAAAGCATTAAACTCATAGACCAACCGGTTCCGTATCCCGTCACCATGTACCCGTGGCTCGACGACCCGCCATAGAACAAGGATCAATCCTTGCCGGACGCTACCGGATCGAACGCCTGCTCGGGCGAGGCGGTTTTGCTGAGGTTTACCTGGCGCGGCATTTGGAGATCGACTCGCTCCAAGTAGCGATCAAGGTCTTGCACGCGAGCCACAGTCAGCAGGGGCTCATTCTCAACCGGTTCAAACGCGAAGCGAGCTTGCTCGCCCTGCTTCGGAATCGGCACACGGTTCGGCTTGTCGATTTCGGGTTTACGAAGAGGCAGATTCCGTTCTTGGTGATGGAGTATGTCGAGGGCGCACCGCTCGACCGGCTGCTTCGAACCCACGGCGCCCTTCGCGAAACCGACGCCTGTCGGATGGCAATCCACGTGCTCAAGGCGCTCGCCGAAGCACACGCGGCAGGAGTCGTTCACCGCGACCTGAAGCCGGCCAACATCTTTCTGGTTGAAGAGCCCGGCGAGCATCACTCTGTCGCGCGGGTTCTCGACTTCGGGATTGCGAAGGTCATGGGGGATCCTGAGGGTGCTCGAACGGTAAAAATGCCTGCGGCGCTGAGCAATGCGACGGCGACTGACCTCGTCTTTTGCACGCCACTCTACGCGGCGCCCGAGCTGCTGCGCGGCTGCCCCGACTTCCGAACCGACCTCTACTCCCTCGGTCTGGTGATGGCGGAGATGCTTGATGGCGCCGCTCCGTATGTTGACCGGGTGTGCGGATTCGAAAATTCTCCGCACCTCGATGCGGATCCCGTTCCTCTAGGGCCAAGGGCAAGCCAGAGCGCGCTGACCGAGATCATCCAGCGCGCATGCAGCAAGGAGTTGAATCAGCGTTACGACACGGCAGTCGAGATGCTGGCCGATCTGGAGATCACCTACAGCCGCATCAAGCGGCCGGACTTTAGCGAGGCGCCGCTTGATCTCGGGATTCCGACGGCGGAGCGCCCAATCCCAATCGCGGCTGCCGCGGTGACCCGAGAGCTGGAGTCTCAGTTCGTTGCGATAACAGGCGACAAGACATCTACGAGTCAGCTGCTCTCGGAAACCATCGCGGTCGACCCCGAGCTGTTCCTGCCAGAGCTCAGCTTCGCGGCATCTGCGATGAGCGCCCAGCCTATGAGCTCGCTGGCACCCAACGGGCCACGAACGATCAAGGCGAGGGGTGGAGGCGCCATGGTCTCGGGTCTTGTCGCTGTCGCTATCGTGGGATTCTTCGGGCTCATCGCGATCTCAGCGAACAATGGGGGACGAAGCGCGACCCGTGCTCCCATCGCACCACGAGTCGAAGTCTCCCTCACACCAAGAGTCGAAGTTCCCGAGGCGCTGGCGGCGATCACACCGGAATCTATCCTGCAGCTGCCAGCCGACTCGAGGATGATCGAGCCCTTGGCTGCTCTTCTTGAGTTCGAGCCGTCCCCGCCAGAGTCCGACGCAGTTTACGAGGCGGCGCAGCTCGTCGGCGAAGCGCTAGGCGCGGCGCCGTCCGCCTGCATTCAGCTTGTGGCCAACGCTCATGCGAATGTCCGTGTTGATGGCGTTGAGATCGCCGCCCTCGTCGAAAGCGACGGCACTTGGGTTCTGCCCACGGGCACCGCAATCCCCCGGCACCGCCCGCTGACGATCACGTTACGAGGACCCGGTATCGCGCTCTCGCAAGAGATCTCCGATCACGGCCCCGTCGACCTCACAGTCGACCTTGAATCACTTCGAACTGAAGCTGCGGCCACTAGCGTGGATGAGCCTAGGCCTCGAAGAAGCCGCTCGCGTCGCAACGAAGAGTCCCGAGTCGCCTCGTCGCGTTCCGGCTCCGAAGGAAGCTCTCGGGGAGCTCAAAACGGTTGGGACAGCACGCAGAGAACCTCGCTACTCGGTCCCCCGGTCGCGCCGCGGACTCGATGAGGCTCCTGTTCGCCGTGCTCGCACTGATCGTTTCAGGCTCTGCGGCCGCTCAGGACTTCACGGACTACACGGTCGACTCCTACCTTCATCTGCGCGAGTCGCTCGACGCCGCCGACTCAAGACTCGGGAACGTTCGAGAGGACGATGTCGAGGGTCGGACTGAGGCTGTCGATTCGCTGATCTCCAGCGTGCACGACCTCATCGCCTATTTGAACGGATGGTCCGCATCCGGGTCCATGCCGGACGGCCTTGAGGTCGAAGCGCGGACCCAACGTTTTGTGCTCTTCGAGAACCTCGTGCAGCTCTACTCGGACCTCGGTAACTGCCAGGCTGCGCGCTCTGCACTGGAGGCGATGCGCATTCTTGAACCCGCGTCGTTGGGGCCAGACATGGCCGCGCTTCGGTGGTCTTCGCAGCGGGTGGTCGAAGACTGCGAGGCGCGACCGTTGGTCGTCGTTGAGAGCGTCGAGCGCCGACTGTCGCCGATCTCGGGACAGGTGGTCACAGCTCTTGGCGCCGCTGCGCTCGTCGCCGGGACTACGGTCTTCGGGATCGATGCTGCGGCCAATCGTGCGTACCAGGACGAGGTCGACCTCCAAGAGGCGCTCGGGACCGCCACGCGCGACTCGGCCCTTCGTAGCGAGAACGCACGACTCCAACGAAACCGGAGTATTGCACGAGCGCTCCTGGCCACTGGCGGGGCGGTCAGTGCGTCCGGGATCGTCCTCTGGTCGGTGGCCGTTGCAGCGCCGGATCGAGCGGGTGCCGACATAGGAGTTAGCGCTGGACTGGGTTTCGGCCGGTTGCACGTCACGTTCTAGTCAGAACGTGCGTTCGAGCATTTTTTCGCTCGGGGGTACTTTTTCGGTTGCTTGAGATCCAAGCACTTCCTACTTTGGTTTCAGGCTGAAGGTGACTTAGCGAGTTGCCGGCCTTCTGGGTGACACCGCTCAGAATCTTCGCCCGAAAGGGCAAAAAGCGCTCGAGTCGAATACGGCCCGATGAGAGTGTGCGGATGGGAATCTGCGAACGTGATGGCCGAAAAGGAGGTGATAAAATTGTCTAGCTGTAGTTGTTCGACTGGTGAGGTGATGACTTTCTAGCGGCCTTACGTTTCCTGACTGTTCTCAAGCTCGAAGGCCCGCCGGCAACTCTTGCTGCGATTGCGCAGCGCACCGCCGACGGAAATTGGAAGAGCTGTTGATGACGTGAACAAGTCGTTGCTGGAAACATCCCAAGTCATCATCGCCCCTGTCCTGCGTTGGTTTGGTCGATGCCACCAAGTCCTTCAGCCGCCGGACAGGGGTCCTTAGTTTTTGCGACCGGATTTCACGCGGACGACGCGGCTATGAACCGCTACCACGCAGTCGCAGCGGTCGCGCTCTTGCTTGAGGGTAGGTCCGATCGCGCAGACGAAAGCGGATTCACGAGCTCTGATTGAACCGGTCGGGCGACCAGTCTGCCGGGAGTTCTCCCTCTCCAGACCATGACGCTACCAGCTGCGTCGCCGCCCAGGGACCGAGCAGAAAGCCTTTCGATCCCAGACCCGCCAGCGCGAATACGTTTGGCTCGAGTTGCCCAACGATGGGCGCCCGGTCGCGCGACGCGGCCCGCACTCCCGCCCAGTCACCGACGACGCGAGCCTCCGAGAGTCGCGGAAGCGTACGGCTGGCCTTCTCAATAAGACGCTTACGGTCGTCGTCCGACACGGCGCGAACGCCGTCCTGGCGATGGGTTCCGGCGACGAGCGTTCGATTTGCGCTCAACGGAATCAACTGGCCGAACGCAGCCAAAGGACGGCTCGGACCGGGGCCCTCCAAGATCACTGTCGCTCCGGCCATCGGTTCCAGCGCCGCGGAGAGGCCGAGCGTGACCGCGCCGACTCCCGCTGCGATGACGACAGCGTCGAAGCCGCTGCGTCCGCCGTCCGTGTAGACTGTGGCGCCGTTCGACTCACTCACCACCCCGATCACGGCGCTCCTGATGAGCGTCGCTTGAGCCGTCTGGAGCAACACTCGGACCAGGGCTTGCCCGTCAATGCAGAGCCCATCCGCGACGTCGATGCCACCGATGAATTCGTCAGACAAGCCAGGTTCGATCGAAGCGAGGCCATCCGCGTCAATCCATCGCCCGACGGGATCCCATTTGCGTGCAGTGGACTCCCAAACCTCCGTTTTTCGGCCGTCCGCCCCCAGCCTCAGCACGCTCGTTCGAGCGTCGGGTTGCAGCTCCGCGCACCAGTCCCTCATCAAATGAAAGGCGGCGATTCGGCGTCCAGAGGCCGCCGCGCGGTGGCCAGCGAACGGATGGACCATCGCTCGAGGGACGCGCGATGCCCCTCTCGAGGCATCCGGATCGAAGACCGTCGCGTCGATGCCCCTGCTCCGAGCAGCATAAGCGACGCTCGCACCGGCAATGCCGGCGCCGATTACCGCGATTCTTTCTGGAAACTCTGGTCCCACGCTTTGACAGTGATTTCGGGGCTTTCTATGATGGCGAGCAATCTAGGTTTACTACTATCCACCCCGGTCCCCAATGCGCTCGAACGTTCGTACCCTTTGGACAGTCCTTATCGTTGCATGCGGACTCGTCCTTGGCTCGTCACCGGCGGCAGCCGCCACCTATCAAAACGACGGGTTCGAGGATAACGACTCAGTCGGGTTCCAAGCTGGATTCATCATCGGTGAGATGGCTGCATCTTGCTTCGATCCAGGCCCTGACGCCTATCCGATCCAACTCACCGCGATCCGTCTGATCTTTGGCGGTGCCCTCCTCGGCTCTACAATCCCTGCGAACTTCCGCGTCTTTGGGGGCGGCGGAAACGGCTCTCCGCCGTCGAACCTGCTCCACTTCGCCGAGGACATCGAACTGATCCCAGCGAATGACGCCATGTCGGAGCTCGACATCACGGGCGTTGGGCTCACTATCAACAGCCCGTTCTGCGTCGCTATCGAGTTTCAACGAAACGGCCTGCCATCGGTCGCGCGTGACGACGACGGCACCATCGACGCAGGGAACAACTGGCTCTACGCTATCGACCCCAGCACAGGTACGCCGATCGGGTGGGTCCAGAGCAGCGCGGCCGGTTTAGAAGGCGACTGGATCATGCGCGCCATCGGAACACCAGGAACCGGCGGTCCCAGACCCGACACCGGTACGGGTGATACCGGCGGGAACGACACCGGACCGAACGACACCGGCGGCGAGGATTCTGGCGTCGATACCGGCACCGTAGAACCAGACACCGGCGGCGACACCGGTACGTCCGGCGGCGTCTCGATCGCAAACGTAGAGCAAGACAGCGAGGACCCGTCCGGACCCGTGGTCGTGACCATCGAAGGCACTGGGTTCCAGAGTTCTTTCCGATACCGGGTCAGCGCTCGGAACCTCTCCGATATCGAAGTATCGAACGACGGTACGCAGGCGGAGGGCGTCATCGAGGCCGACGACTTGGGACCCGGCACCTACGATGTCATCGTGAGCGGTGACTTCGGCGAAGAGACCTACTCTTCCGGAGTCATCATGGTCGACCCCACTCTCCCGCGGCCGTCGATCGTGACGGTAACTCCGGACAACACCGGATTCGGTTCTTCAGCGAGCATTACCGTTGTTGGCGACAACTTCGACGAGAGCGCGCGCGTGTTGATCAACGGCCGCGCCCTGCCCTCGACTACGGTTGTGGGCCTGCAGACGATCACGAGCTTCGTTCCAGGTGACCACGTCGCTGAGGCAGGTGAATACGACCTCGTCGTCGAAACAGACAGCGGGCGTTCGCTCGCGTACGTCTTCACCTTTGAAGGTGGAGGAGGCGGGAGCGACGGAGGTTGCTCGGCCGCCCACGGGCCTGGCTCCTGGCTCTTCGCTTGCGTGGCGTTGCTCGCGCTCCGGCGACGTAAGTAGTGCGCATTCTTCTTAGTGTTCTATTTCTCCTGATCGGCGCGGCAATCTGTGCGCCTGGTCACGCGACGACAGTCCTCCCTCTCAGCGACCAAGCGTTGGCGAACGGCGCCGAGATGATCGTGCGTGGTCGCGTGACTGCGGTGGAGGTCGTCGAGTTCGATGTCGGCCCGGGCGTCTTCACCGACGTCACATTTCAAGTCGACGAACGGCTCGATGGGAGCGTCACTCTCCCCGAGGTTACACTGCGGATTCCTGGCGGACGGACGAACGACCACCACATCGTCATCGAGGGGATGCCCGAGTTTGAGGTGGGCCAGGAGCTCATCATTTTCCTAGAGACACTGCCTCTGGCGTTTGGGGACTCAGAGATCGTCTTCATTCCTCACGGACTCTCGCAGGGCGTATGGTCCGAGTCAGAGCCTGGCTGGCTGCGCGGGGAGCAAAGTGGGCTCCTGCCGGTTGCCGGCGTTCTGCCAGATCGAAGCCCGTTGGGCCTTGAAGAGCTGCGACAGCTGGTGAGTCCATGAGAGGCCTTCCCACTCCACTCATCGCCGCGGCCGCCTTCGCTGCTCTCTACACGCTCGCGTCACCCCACGACGCGCACGCGTTCAAGCACAATATCGCGGATTGGCCCGACGACCGCTTTCCGGTCGAGATCATCATGCGGCCGGAAGGCGCGCGCAACGCGACCAACGAAGAACTCTTCGCCATCGTCGAGGAGATGATCGCGATCTGGAACGACGTTCCATGCTCCTACGCGGAACTCACGCTCACAGGAGTCGAGGACGTTCCAGCGGTCGTCGACGATCTGCAAGTCTTCGACTGGGAAGGCGACGTCGATGACTGGATCTACGGTGAGGCCGCTGCTGGCGCCACCCAGATCGACGTGTTCGGCCCGAACGGCCCACGGATCGATATCCACTTTAACGACGTCTATTTCGACTGGATCGTTGGTGCGAACACGTTCATCACGGATCCGAACCATGAGTGGGGTGTCGACCCCAACTATGAGATCGACCCAGCCTCGGTGATCCTTCACGAGATCGGCCACTTCCTCGGACTGGGCCACCCGAACGGTAACATCGAAGGGTCTCGACCAGACCCGCTGACAACGATGGAGGCGGCACTGCTGCCTAACGCTCAGCAAGCCACGTTGGCGGGCGACGACAAACTCGGGCTTTGCGAAAAGTACCCGATCCCAGGCGCCGACGAATGCGAAACCGATACGGACTGTGCAAGCAATGAGACCTGCCAGAACTACGCGGCCGAAGAGCTCGGCGAAATTCGTCTCTGCAACGAGCTCCGTGGGCAGATCGGCGACGATTGTTCACGAGACAACTTCAACTGCCAGGGGCTCTGTCGCTTTACGTCGACGTTCTTCACCTCAGGCTACTGCACGGACTTCTGCGAGGTACACGCGGACTGTCCCGACGGCTGGCGCTGCGCCGAACTTCCATCGACCGGCGGCGATTCGCTCTTCGTCTGTGAAGAAGGCGAGCGCCCTGAGGAGGACACAGGCATCACCCCCGTCGAATCGGAACCTGACGTCGGCCCCGAGGCCGATCCTGCACCCGACGCGGCACCAGACACAGGCGCTGACTCCGTCTCCGGTAGCGAGGACGGCGGTCTACAAGACGTGGAGACAGGCGGTGATGATGGAAGCAACGGCGGCTGCTCAAGCTCTCGGCTCCCATCGGGGCCACCCTTGTGGTTGCTTGCGGGGCTCCTCGTCGTGGCGCGGCGCCGAACCGGACTCCTCGTAGTCCTGCTCGTGAGTGCGTGCGGAGGCGAGGAAGCGCCCGCATCAGAGGAGCCTACCGAACAGGACTCACGCATCTCAAACCGAGGCGACGCGAACGCGAGCGACACCGGCGAAGACACGACGGCGGACATCGAGCCTGAGACACAGACGGATTCCGGCGAGACAGGCGACTTCATCGTAGACGATTCCCTCGTCCGTCCGCCGCTGCCCGATACATCCGCAGACGCTGAGGAGGAGGGTGAGACGGGCCTCGCCGAAGACGGCACCGAGGATACGGACACCCGCCCGGAGCGCCCCCCGGCCGGGCCGAGCGTCTTCACCGGAGAGGACGGTTGTTTCTCATGGATCCTGGAGGCCGAAGGACTGGTCTTCGACTTCAAGTCGGACGACATCTTCGTCGACTTCGAGGTCACTAACACCTGCGCTCGCCCGATCTCCTTTCGCGTCGAACACTTCAACGACTTCTTCGCGATTGCGCTCCACAAGGATGGCGAGCTGTGGACATATCTCGGCCTTTGTCCCGGACAGGGAGCGGTCCATAACTGGACGTTCGGACCGCGTATTGGAGGCGAGTCGGAAGGGATTCGCCGCGGCTGGAACTGGACCGCCGAGCAGCACGAGACCCTACTAGAATTCTGTGGCGTCACGTACGACCGCGACGCCGAATACTCGCTTGTCGGCTATGGCGTGACCGAGCTAGCGGGCGGAGACGTCTACAGCTCGCTCTATCCGATGACGCCCCCAGTGATCATTGAGATCAACGAATGATGTACTCTGAACCGTTCACAGTGAGGTCGGTTCTCGTCGCGCTGCTCCTGGCTACAGGCGCGTGCGGCGACTCTCCGCCGGGCGTCAGCATGGACACAGCGCCCCGTGACATTGGTCGCCCGGATGCCGTGGAGCCCGACGTGGTCGACGAAGCCGAAGCCGACGTCGCTGACGAGCCCAACGTTGATCCGGTGCCGCCCGTCGCCGTGGCCGGGGACGACCGGGCAGGAGAACCGGGCCGCCCTCTCCAGTTTGACGGCTCAGAGTCGTATGACGAGGACGGACGGATCGCAGAGTACGTCTGGCAGATGGGCAATGGCGTCAGGCTAGAGGGGCGCGAGGTCGCTTACACCTACCCGGACCCAGGAGTGTACTCGGTCTCCCTCGAAGTGACTGACAACGACGGTCTCTCCGATACGGACTTCCTGACCGTTGATCTGGTCGAGGAAAACGAGCGACCCGAACCGCTGATCGAGGGACCGGACGAGGTCATTCTTGGTGAAGAGAACACCTGGGATGCCCGTGGGTCTTCAGATGATGTCGGGGTCGTGGCCTGGATGTGGAAGACTGGCGTCGAGACCGAGCCGGACCACTCCGGGCAAATACTCGATTACACCTACCAAGAGTGGGAGGAGCGACCGTACTCGCTACAGCTGACGGTCTCAGATACGGACGGAGTCGAGGCCTTGGAGATTATCGAGGTAAATGTGCTGGCGCCACCCGTTGCTGTGGTGACCGGCCCAAATGAGGCCTTTGTCGGCGACGAAGTCCTCTTCGACGCGGGCAGCAGTTTTGATGTCGACAACGACGCGCTGGATGCGCTGACTCAGGTTCAATGGAACTTTGGCGACGGCGTGGAGACGCCAGCCTCGCCTTGGCGGCCCGTCTACTACCAGCCAGGCCACGCCTTCGCCGAACCAGGTCGCTATGATGTTTTCGCGCGAGCTGAGGACCAGGACGGGATCTGGCGGGACTCGCCGATCCACAAGATCGACATCTTCGAGCGGCCCAACCTGGCTCCGGTCTCAACGATCGTGCCGTCGCGCACGGAGATCGCCGAGTGCGAGAGCCTGACGCTCTCGCACCTCACGACGGATGACTCCGACCCAGCCAGTGACCTGATCTATCTGTGGGATTTCGGAGACGGCGCCGAGGGCTCAGGAGAGAGTGTGGACCATGACTATCGGCGTGCCGGAGTCTACGAGGTCACGCTTACGGTTCAGGACACCGAGGGCGCTGCTTCCGACACGAACGTCTTCATCACGGTCACCAACATCCTGCCAACCGCCGACTTCGACTTCTCGCCAACGCCGGGCATTACGGAAACCTCGGTAAACTTCGACGGCAGCGCATCGTCCGATGGCTGCGAGTCCGAAGGCGAGGATCGCATCGTGTCTTACAGATGGCAGTGGGGCGACTCGATCGCATCGACCTGGTCAGCCTCATCGGCGGCATCCCACTCCTACGATACTGCAGGAACCTACGAAGTGACTCTCCAGGTCCGCGACGACGGTGACCCGGCCCTTGAAGGCACGTTGGAGCAACGCGTCACGATCATTGACGATGATCCCGGCACAGGTTCATCGACGACCGACTATGTCTTCTCGCCATCGATCTCCCACTCGTGCGCCTTTGGAATCGTTACCTTCAGTTTCGCCACGTTCACACTAACGCTGACTGAGGACCGCGCCGTGGTCGAAACCGGCACCGCTGACCCCGGTACGATGACTGGAACGCATACTGGGTCGGAGTTCACGGTGGAGCGAATCGAGACGGGCGGCTGCACCGAAACCTACACAATGAACGGCTCGATCGCCGGAGACGGAAGCATCACCTTCGACCTAGTTGCCGATTACACCGGCAGCTGTTTTGGGTGTGAGCTTGTCAGCTGGTCGGACGTCGTCGCGGACCCGATCTAATGAGTCATCACGGAATAGGCCTCGCGTTTTCGTTTGGGCCGGGCGGTCGTCCGGAGGTCGCTGTGTTGGGCGATCTGCTCGCTCATTGCCCCGCCTGTGGCTACGAGAGCGGCATTCGCAAGTATACCCCAGTGCCGTTCCATACGTTGACGGTCGCTCGGCTTCGGCAGCTGCTCAGCAGTCTGCCGGAACGAATGGAGGGCGAGTGTCCTCAATGCGCAGCGCCGCTTGGTCCGGACTCGGTCCAGGGCTGCATGCTTCACTACGGATTCCCTTCCGGATTGGGCGTGATTCGCGGGCTCTCTGAGTCCGAAAACGTCTCCTGGCTGCTCTGCCCCCACGACACGTTCGACGTACAGGAGGTCCCCCAGTGGGACGCGGCTGCAGACTCTTCGAGAGTAGAGTGCGCCACCCTGAGCGAGGATGAGATTCTCAGAACGTTCGGACGGCCACTGTCCGCTAAGCAGGTCGTTCGCAAATGGCTGTTGAACGACGCGACTGGAGTCTGCGACTGCGGGCCCGGCTTACGGCTCGTGTGCGGGGACTATCCAGACGCCGAATCGGCGGTCCGAGCAGCAGCTGAAAATTCAGTGGTCGCCGGGCCGTGGACCTGCGTGCGGCTCGATCAAAACGACGCGTGGTTGGAGGGCTTCTTCGGCGCGCCATCTGGGTGGCTTGCCGATATCGATGCGGGTCTAGATTGTCTGTGGGGATGCGTCGCCCAGGGTGACTTGCAGGAAACAATTGAGCGTATTGTAAGCAGCTTCCCGATCCAAATCGGGCTTGAGCGAGAGTCCGATACCCTTGCCATGATCCTTCCAGACAGCGATGGTCCGCAGCCCCGACCGACTTTTGAGATCTCCGAGATCGCAGAGGAGTCGGCTCGGTGCATGTCCTGCCCCTCGGACATCGCGCGCCTCGAGATTGACCGATTACTCCATGCCCTAACCGGGTTATGGGTTGCTACTGGAGAAGACGAATGAGGGTGAAAACGTGGCGAAATGGAACTCCAATTGCTGGCGTTCGCTTCGATCCCGCCCACCGTGCCCTGCTGCAGGGCGACGGCCTCTTTGAGACGATGCGCGTTCGGCGTGGAATCGCCCTTTATCTGAACCGACACTTGGATCGGCTCGTACAGTCGGCAGCCCGTTCCGGGTACCCCTGGATGGCGCTTCACGACCAACTCGATGGGCCTTTGCACGAGCCTCTCCGAGCTGCTCAGCTAATGCGCTCGGGCGCGATGCGGATCTACGTCTACCCGTCGATGCACGACGAGGGCCCTGAGGTGTTCGCGACCCTTGAGAACTACGAGTCCCCGCCAGAGTCCGAATACTGGCGCGGCATTCGTATTCACATCAGCCCGGTCACCCACCCAGCTCACGGGCGGTTCGGCAAGACGACTAGCCGCCACTGGGCTGAGACCGCAAAGCGCCTCGCCAGGCAGGCTGGCTACACAGGAGCTGTGCTGCTCGACGCGCACGGAAACGTAGTGGAAGCGACCGACGCTTCGCTGCTCTGGAGTGCGGGCGGAGTCTGGTACTCCGCACCGGAAGAGTTCGGTGGTCTTGAAGGGACCACGCTCGAAGAAATGCAGATGCGCGGGCTCCAGATCAAGCGCCAGCAGACCAGCGCCGACGAACTCAAGCAAGCCGAAGCCGTTGTCATGATCAGTTCGCTGCGGATCGCCATGGGCGTGCGGTCTATCGATGATGTCGAGTTTGAGAACCCGGACGTCAACGCCATGATGCTCCGCGCCCTCATACTCGACTGATCGTATGGCGCGCCGCGCCCAAGTTCATCTCGTCTCTGCGCCCATCGACTTTTCGCCTCTCGACGCGTTCGGCGCGGCCTTGCAAGCTGGCGGTGAGTTCGCTTGGCTCGACTCCGCGATCGGACACACGAATCGAGGCAGGCAAGACTTCCTCGCGCTTGAGTTAGAGGAAGCGGTTTGCACTGAGGGCTCTGACCTCGTTCTGCGCGACGCCAACGGCGCGCATGTCCCAGTTCAGGGGCCGCGGTGGCGAGCGGTTGATGAGCTCTTCGCGAGCGAAGCCAAAGGGGTGTCGGGCC
>JBLHWZ010000007.1:0-52280 GCA_047629415.1 Bradymonadia bacterium
ACTCCTTCGCGAAGAAGGCCGCGTCGCCTTTTTTAGGATCTCACGCTCCTCCTTCAGCCGCCGCACCTCGCGACGCAGGCGGGCCAACTCGCCTCGCTCGTCTGAAGTCAGACCGCCCGCATCTCGCTCACGATGTGCCTTGATCCAGCTCCGCAAGACCTTGTCGCCTAGCCCGAGGTCGCGGGCCGTCTGCGCGATGTTGGCACCAGGCTCTGTAGCGAGCCGCACTGCATCGGCTTTGAACTCAGGACTGAATTTGCGCCGAGGGGAGACGGTCTTTTCTTCGTACTCATAATCGTTGTCGGGGGATGGCGCCGCCTACCCTACGCCAACTGTCCGATTCTTCGATACACGCCAGATGGAGAAGATCAACCTACACCCAAGAAAACTCCATGGAGAGTGGAACTACACCCTCCAAACAAGTGCCGCGTGACTGGATCTGGTTGTTCTTGGAACAGACCCTTAGAGCTTTGCGACCGCCGGCGTTTTTAGGCGACCACTCGGAACGCCGCGTGCCGCTGCGCCAAAGACTTGAGTCGGGAGCGACTTGCCCATGGCGGGAGAGAGCGGCCCGTCGCAGGAGATGTGACTCGCGCTGCCCAGGCGGTCCAGTGGCTTGGCCTCGATTGTCATCGCTCCTCCCCCCAACGGGAGCGAGAGCTGCGGCGCCGCTACCTCAATGACCTCGCCCGCGCCGCGGCTAGGTCGGCCAGGTACTGCATGAAATCTACCTGAAGTGTGTGCCGCGCTGCCTTCACGTAGCGCTTCTCTACTCGCGCTCGGTCCATCTCGATTGTCCGTCGCATCGTCGCCTCGTCCGGCAGCTTCGCGTCGCCGTCGACAAGCTCGGCGATCCACTTACTCTGCGCTTCAGCGAGCGGCATGATCGCGCCCAGCGGCTGCAGAAGACCAACGAAGTAGAGGTTGTGAATGTCGGCCGGGACGAGGCGATGGAAGAGGGAGATCTGATTCTCGTCGGGGTTCAGTAGCGACTTGTCGAAGAACGGGAACTCGATGTTGTAGCCCGTACAGTAGATGATCGCGTCGAAGTCTTCGGTTCTCTGGTCGACGAACGTGACCGTAGCCCCATCAAAGCGCTCAATGTTTGGTTTGATCGAGATGTCTCCACGACCCAGTCGAGGCAGGAATTCGCTGGAGATCGTCGGGTGTGCGCTGAAGATTTTGTGGTCCGGCGTTGGGAGTCCAAAGTCTTCCACTTTGCCGACCGTCGCTCGGTAGAGGGCCCCGAACCCGGCGCGCGTTATGCCAAACGGTAGCCAGCTGGGCGCCTTCCCGCCGAATGAGTCAGATGGTTTCCCCAGAAAGTAGTGCGGGACGACATAACCACCACGTCGCGTGGAGACGACGACCTTCTTGGATACGCCGCGCTGGCTGAGCTCGCAGGCGATGTCCATCGCCGAGTTTCCGAACCCCACGACGAGCACTCGCTTGCCTCGGAGATCGTGTGGTGCGGCTGGATCCACGTAGCCGTGGGAGTGCATCTCGAGCCCGTCGAAGTTCCCGGGAAACACGGGGTTTGGCAGGCGTGGGCTCCAGTGGTGGCCATTACAAACAATCACCGAGTCGTAGTGCCGTACCGAGCCATCGGAGATTGCGACGTCCCAACCCGCCCCGCCGGTAGCATCGGCAGTGATGGGTTCAACGTGCTGAACCTTCTTTTCGAATTCGATGCGGCCCCGGAACCCAAACCGGTCGACGTAGCTCTCGAAGTACTCCGCGATCAGGCTGTGATGCGGATAATCTGGATAGTCTTCGGGCATATCGAGATCGCGATAGGCCATCATCTGACGAGATGTGTTGATGTGCAGCGACCGGTACGCCGCTGACATCCCGTTGGGGTTACCAAACGCCCAGGTCCCACCGATTCGGTCACTCGCTTCGATGCAGTCAAAGGGCACTCCTCGCTCCCACAATGCCTTGCTCGCCGTGATGCCAGAGGCACCTGCGCCGATCACACACACTCGCGGTCGAGAGAAGTGTGGCGGGCAGCTGCGTGCTCTGACCTGCCAGGGCTCAGAGCTCGGTGGCAGTGAATGGAGGGCGTCGGCACACCGAGTGAAGGTTCGCTCGTTGATGCGCATCGCCGTCGAGATGCCGCCCGCGGTTTCTACGAACGAGTGTGGCATCCCAGTCGCGCACTCGTAACGCAGAGGGACGCCCGCTCGCTCCAGCTTGTCCGCGTAGAGGCGGCCCTCGTCACGGAGCGGGTCGAAGCCCGCGGTTAGCACGTGAGCCGGTGGGAGCCCTGTGAAATCGGGTGTTCGCAGCACCGAGACGCGCGGATCGGCGAGGTCTTCGGGGTCGAAGTACTGTCGCTCGAACCAATCCAACAAGGTGGATTCGAGTAGGAAGCCTTCGCCGAGCGTCGTTCGCGAGGGCGTGTGGTCGGCGCACTCGGTCACGGGATAAATGATGAGTTGGTAGGCGGGCATGATCAACCCGCGGTCGCGCGCTGCGATCGCGACCGATGCCGCGAGATTTCCTCCGGCGCTAGAGCCAGACACCGCCGCTCGGTGCGCGTCGAAGCCCAGCTCTTCGGCGCGCTCGGTGAGGCGCTGCCATGCGCTGACCGCGTCGTCATGGCCTGCTGGGAATCGGTGCTCTGGTCCGAGGCGGTATTCGACGGAGAATACGGTCAGGCCTGTATGTTCGGCGATCCAGGCGCAGAGGTGATCGTCACTCTCGATCGAGCCGACGACCCAACCGCCGCCGTGATACCAGACGATTGCGGGGCCACCTTTCGCGTCGTCCGTCGAGCGGTAGCGTCGCACGGGAATCCCGCTGAGGTCGAAGTCCGTGCGCTCTACAGGGCGCTTGGCCCGCGGCATGTACGCACCAATCTGCCGTGCGTGCTCCTTCCTGGCGTCGGCGACGTCCAGGTCGTAGAGCGCGGGGTCTCCAGAGGCCCGGTGCAGTTGAATCCCGATCCACACTTCGGGATCGATCGTGAATCCGTCGATCGTGGGCGGCTTTAGCGTCGGCAACTTCGCCGCTGCGCGTGCACTGAAGGCAATGATGGCGCGGAGAGGGGCGGGCAATTTGGCGATTGGAATGGGCATCGGCGCGAACGTAGTTGTGGTTCCGACAGAGCGAAAGAGCGCGGCCGCTGCGGTATCCAGATGCTGCTCGCAGCAAAGCAAGTTCGCCCTAGCGCGCGGCCAGCTCCCCGCATCAAATGCGCAGATTCTGTGCAAATCGCACTTTCTGGCCCTGCGAATGGAACAAAAGCGCGCTTCGCTCGTCTTTTCACCGTGCGGTCGCGCCACCGCATAGTAGCGGCATCGCCTCGTAGCGCCACCGTGCAATCGCGCATCTGAACTCTCGAGACCGTTCTCGGAACGCCTGCGTTAGAGACCGGGTCACCTCCCCACACCCACTGCCCATGTTACTCAGCGTATCCGACCTCCGAGTGGACTATCCCGGCCTGATCGCCGTCGACGACCTCTCCTTCGACGTCGAACCCGGTGACGGTTTCGCCCTCGTTGGCCCCAACGGAGCCGGCAAAACCAGCACGTTCCGTTCCATCGCCGGACTCTTGGAGCCCACGCGGGGCACCATCAAGATCGCGGGAGTTGATATCGAGAAAGATCCGCGCGGATACCGACGGCTCCTCGGCTATATGCCCGACGACGCACCCGTCATCGCGCGGTTGACCTGCGCTGAGTTCCTCGATCACTTCGCCCGCGCCTACGAGATCACGGACCGGGGCAATCGAGTCGAGGAGTGCCTGGGACTGACCGGACTAACGGACAAGGCAGGAGCCGAGTGTCGAACGCTCTCGCGTGGGATGCGGCAGCGGCTGGTCATCGCGCGGACACTTCTGCACGATCCCTCCGTCCTGGTACTCGACGAGCCGGCCAGCGGCTTGGATCCGATCGCCCGACTTCAGCTCCGGCAGGTGCTCAACGACCTGCGAGCGCGCGGAAAGGCGATCATCGTTTCGAGTCATATTCTCACCGAGATCGCCGAGTTCTGTAACACGGTTGGCATCCTCGAGCGCGGCGTCATGCGGGTCTGCGGCACGGTCGAGTCACTTGCGGCCGAGCTCGGTTCCCGAACGTTCCGGGTCCGCTGGCGCAACAATGGCGCGTCAGGCGACGCGATCCTTGGGGCGGCCCCTGGTGTCACCATCAACGAAGTTCGGCCGGACGGAGCAAACTTCGACTTCAACGGCACCGAGGAGTCACTCGACGCCGTGCTCGGCGCGCTCGTCTCGTCGGGCGTCCGGGTTACAGAGTGGCGAAACGCCTCCGATGACCTCGAACACGTATTCATGAAGCTCGGCGCGAAGGAGATCCGATGAGACTCGACGAAAACCCAATCATCAGCACGCAACTGACCCTCGCGAAGCGCTACGGCCTGACCGCCGCGATATGGGCCACCGCGTTCCTCACAGCGATCGTCTGCTGGGCGTTCGTTGAAGGCCTGGAGTCAGCGCGCCAGTACTCGTCGAGCTTCACTCGATTGGCCAGCGACTACACGATCTGCATCACGATCATGCAGTTCATTGTCGGCCTGCTCGGATCTGTCGGCGTGGCGCGCTCGGTCGCGGCACGTCGAAAGGACGGCGCCCTCGACGCGGACCGGCTGACGCCGATGACCCCCAGCGATCTCGCAGTCGGCTACTGGCTCGGACCCCTTCTTGCGCCGGCGATGTTGATGGCGTTCGGTACCCTCATTATTCTCTTCATCGGGGTCGTGACGCCGGATGTGAACCTGGCGCGTCTCTTGATGTCGCAATCGATCGTCTATTCGAGCCTCGTTACACTGGGAATCGTCGGTCTTTGGGTCGCTCTGGAGGTTCGAAACCCCTCCGTAGCTCCGACCATCATGCTCGTTGGGCTGCTGATGAGTCCGTTCTCGCTGGGCTTCGGCGAGGCCTTCGTTGGCCACGCCGCGCTTGGCTTTTATGCCTTTCTGGAGCTCGACAGTACCGGGGACTTCGCGCGAAGGCTGGATCTCCTCATCGACCCTCGGCTGCTGACCGTTGGTGTGCAGGCCGCTACGGTTTGGATCGCCTGGCGCGGAGTGACCCGCAAGCTGGCGAATCCGCAGGCACGCGGAATTCGCTTCGGTGAATCGGTCGGTTTTGCGGCGGCGCTTACGTGTCTGCAGACCGCCATTCTTCTGCCTGGCCTCGTCGAAAATTGGACATACCCCACCCCCTCTTGGGGCTCCGACCAAATGCTCGTTGGCGGCTTCGTGTTTGCATCGGTGATGGTTCTCGCATCGGCATTCACGACGATTCACAGCTCCGATTCGGTCCGCCGAGGGCTGCTGCGTGAGAAGCGGAGTGACGCGTCATTGATGGCACGGAGTGGTCTGTCCGCCGCCACACTGGTGGGGATTACTGGGGCGATCGCGCTGACAGCGCTCGTGATGACTGGGCCCAATCCACACCACGCGATCGGCGTGGTGGACTTGGTTGTCTGCTCGTTCGCGCTGCTCGCGTTCCTCGAGGGAGCGAACGTAACGGGTGAGCGGCGACGCATGCTCATCGCGGTCGCCGTGCTCGCCCTCTCGTGTGTGCTGCCGATCGTGTTTACGATCGCGATCGATGTCACGGTCGATCGCATCTTGCCGGGCATCACTGGTTTGCTTGCGTACACGGGCGATCTTGCGGGGGACGAAGAGGTCATCGTTTGGGGCTACATTTATCACGTCGCGCTGGCGCTGGGCGGTTTCGCCTTCTGGCGACGAGGCATGAAGCAGACCTTCGCGCGCGTCCGCTCGACGAGCCGTTAGGCGCCGCTCGCTCGCTCGATCAGAAACTCGGCGGTTCCGGAAACTCAATATCAACCCCCCGCCCGAGCACTCTCTCGGCAGGACGAATGAGCTCTACGACTTCTTCCAGGAACGCGGTCGCCTGCTGGAGCGCGGCGTCTTCGCCGAGCGCAGCGGACTCTGCTTCCAAGTGCTCGATGCCGAGGTGGAGGTAGCTGAGCGACGTCTCATCGTCGCCCAGATGATAGGCGGACAAACCCTCGTGGGCCGCCTGACCGGCGTTGGCGAGCGCGACCTCACGGCGGACCCCGGGTGTTTGAAACTGCGGACCATCAGAGTTCGAGAGCTCTTGAATGACGTGGGTTTCAGCTGCAAGTCCGGGGATGCCCCAAGCCGGCTCCCGGTCGAAGCCCATACTGATGAAGCCGGAAGGCTGCGCGCCATTCTCTCCGGGGACGAGTTTGAGGAGGAACCACGGCGCGGGGTCCTCGGTCGTCAATTCGGATGCATGTAGGCCTGTAAACGTGCTCGCTGAAGCGCCGGTCGAGGAGATCGCGGCTTCGACAACGAGGTCGACACTCGCGTTGTAAGACAGCGTGAAGTCGAACCCAAAGTGAGCAGGCATGAGCCACTGTGACGCGGCACCGAAGAGCAGAAGCTCACTGAATCCGACGGAGCGGAAACGGCCTCCGCGGGTGGACATTACGAGCGTATCGACCTCTGGAACTGGATAGGTCAGCACGCCGATCAGTGTGATGTAGATGCCGTCTGCCGCTGCGTCCGCGACCAAGTTGGAGAACCATGAGCCGGGATACGCTTCTGGTTGTGAGCAGGTGAAAAGCACCAACCGTCGGATCCGATGGGGTCCACTGGTCGATCGTAACTCTTCAAGCGCGGCCACCATCGCACTCTCGAAACCCCATGACCCTCCAAGAGCATCGATGGCGTTGATCTGGGTCGTGACCTCCACTCGTGTTTGCTCATCATCGAGTCGAGCGATGGTGGAGACTCCGTCGTTGTATGCGACGACCCCGGTTCGATCGACTGGCAGGAGGGCGTCCACGAGGGCCACGGCTGCGGCGTTCGTCTGACTCATGTCCACCGCCATCGAAGCAGAGCGGTCGATGACAATCTGAATGTCCATCCCGGGTCTTATTCCCTGGACGCGAGTCGCTTTGGCTTGGACCCAGTACCGAGACTCTCCTGTAAGAAGATCCGGGGCGTAGGCGGCCGCCGCGCGCAGGCAGAGGATGTCGAGACACTCGGCGCCCATCTGCTCCGGACTGAAGAGGCGAATCACCTCGGACGCGGTTACCTGATCGGGGTTTGGGACGATCCCATGCGTGACGGTCTCGAGAGGATCCTCGGGGGGTTGGGAGGGGGAGAACGGATCGCCGTGGTCGCCCTGGTCATCAATCGTGTGGTGATCTGGTGGTGATTCGAGAGCCGGGCTCGTGACCTGTTCGGCGTCCTCTTCGCCTGAGGTTGAGTCACCGGCGCTGCGCTCGTCACGAGTGGTCGCTTCGCGCGGAACTCCGCCCCGAGTGAACTCGTCCGCAACAGGTTCGTCGGGAGCTGGCGCGCCGGGAGCGGGCGACGAGATGCTCGTCGGCTCGCCCCACTGCAGGCTCTCCGCACACGCTGAGCACAGAAGTAGAGTGAGTGAAATCCACACAAGTCGGGTCATGACCGTCTCCAGAGATGCACGCCCCCGTGTCTTCGACGGCGTGATTCTGGTGACGATGGCCAGCTCAATCTGGGCCAACTTAGTTTGACTCGAGTTGGCTCAACAACTCCGAAGGCCGAAATCGAGCCGCTGGCGTCGTGTGTTTATTCGCGAGTCGGCACCGTCCTCTACGCTCGAATCTCGAGCGTTAGGCCGGCAGCGCGCATGCGGTCGAGATACGGCTGGCCGAGACCGGTTGCTGTCGTCAGCACGCCGCCGCGGTTTTCGCCCGGGAGCTTGTCCTCGTCGAGCGCGAGTGTGAGCCCGGCTTCGCAGAGCGTCATCACGGTGATCTTGTAGCCCGGGTCGCCGTCGGCCTTCATGTCTGCGTAGACCTTTTTACCGCTGGCTGAGGTGCCGACGTACTGGCAGTGCATCCAGCCGGCGTCGCACGCTTCATCGCTCGGGCCTTCGCCTGGCTTGGGCGCGATGACTTTCACGAGCGCTCGACCGGGGGCGGAGACCGTAGCCGCCGCGAAGACGCCGAGGCTGGCTGAGATCGCCGACGCCTTCCACCTGGAGCCCGCGTACATGCTCTCGTGGTAGGTGAATCCTTCGCCGTAGCCCTCGTTCCATTCGGCAAACAGACCCGCGCTTCGGCGTGCGACTCGCGTGTTCACCGCTGCCATGACGAAAGGCGCCGTCCAAACATCGAGGTCTGAATCGAACTTGGGCGCCGCCATGTCACGGCTGCGTTTGCGAAGCTCTTTCGTTCGGGTTGACTTGGGGTTGAGCAAGACCGGATCAGCGAGCCGTTTGGTTTGGCCGGACGCGCCCATGTTGAGGGCCGAAGCGACTGTTCCGCCGCTGACGCCTCCCTTCATCTTGAACACACAGCGGACCTCGGCGCAGTCTTCACCGAGCTCGGTGGTTGTGTGTTTGGCAACGAACCAGGCGCCCATGTCTGAGGGTACGGAGTCGACACCGCAGAAGGGCACGATGCGCGCGCCGCTCTCCGACGCCACGTCGTGGTACGCGTCAATCATGTCGCGCACCCACGGGGTCTCCCCGGTGATGTCCGCGTAGTGAACTCCTTGGCGCGCGCAAGCGGCGACCAGAGGTGTTCCGTAAAGCGCAAATGGACCGGCGGTGCTGATGACAACAGTCGCCTTAGCCACCATCGCGTCCACCGACTCGGGAGCGTCTGCGTCTGCGACGACGATATCCGCGCGGCAGTCGGGGCCCATCTCCTCGCGAAGCGCGGCGAGTTTGGATGCGTTGCGGCCCGCGATCGCCCACTCGAGGTCAGCAGGTGCGTTCGCGTGTAAGTAGTGCGCGGCTTTGCGACCGGTGTACCCGGTCGCTCCGAAGAGGATTAGCATGGCTATTCTGCGCTTGTGACGGTGAGAGCGCCGACGTTGGAGGAGGAGAACCCATCAGCGGAACCTGAGGGGCCCAAGTCGCAGTAGACCCAACTACTGCCACTGTCGCCGGTGAATCCCGCCACGTAAGAGTATGTACCCGGCTCGTCAACGGTGATCGCCACCTCATACTCGTCATTGTTCGGCTCACCGGCAGCGACATCGTCGAAGCTGGTGTTGGCGGTCATCTCGAACCAATCGAACGCCAACGATGCTTCCGTCAGATCAGCGCCGAATGGCGCACCACCGACCGGAACAACACCGACTTGTCCGATCAGCGCCGGATATCGGTCGACCCCTCGCGTCGCGCTTGTCACTCCGGATACGAAGACCCGAGCGTAGACATCACCGGCGGCACCCTCCGTCAGCGTCATCGACGCAGGCCACTGGAGACGGCACCACGGCGTTTCGACCGGCGGCGCGAGCTGGCAGACGCCTCCTTCGCAGAGCCCCGGCTCGCAGGTCTCTTCCACCGGAGTGTACTCAAAGGTCGCCCCGCGGAAGTTGGCGCAGATGCCGGACTCGATGACGACCGAGGAGACATCGCCGTCACAGCTGGGGGCAGGGGCGACGACGCACGGGTTGGGGTCGCATGGATTCACCGCGGGAGCGACGAGGAAGTCGCCCGAATGGTCGGACGAGTAGCCATCCTCCGAGCCATCGCTCTCCGCCTCAAGATCACAGAGAGTCCAGCTCGCGCCTAGGTCTCCGGAGAATCGGAACGCGTAGTCGAAGAATCCGGCCTCGTTCATGCGAATGGTCGCTTCGTACTCGGCGTTTCCAACTTCCAGCTCATCGTCCCAGCCGATATTTGGGATCGCGTCGAACCACGTCCAGTCAGCGCCTGGCTCGCTGCTGTCTGGGCTGCTGCCGTCTGGGCCGCAGCCTGCTTGGGCGAGCATGAGGTCGTTCTCGTCCGTGCTGGAGGTGAGGTCGTTGACACCAGCGCCGTACACGCGGCCGTACACGTTCTCGGTCGCGCCGACGTTCCCTGTGATCGAACGAGGCCATTGCAGCCGGCACCAGTCGATTGGGACGGAGGGCGGGTCACAGGATTCGTTGGCTGCGCCCGGCGAACCGAGGTAGCCGCCGCCGTACGTCTCGGTCGCCGGGCACCAACGAATGGCGAGGTCGTTGGCGTCCGCGTCTACCCAGGCGCCGTCGAGTTGGAGTGCTGTGTCTGCGGTCACCTGCTCAGACTCCCAAGACATCGAGTCGATCGTGGTCCCTGCACAGCTAAGGTACGCGAAGCCCGCCGCACCGCCTGCGAAAAATGGGATCACGAAGTCGGGTCATGCGGTGGCGTCGCCGCTTGCGAAGAGCAGTTGCTGGCCAGCTTCGATGAGCAGCGGACGAACGATATCTGTCGTGCCGCAGCTTCCGAGGAAAGAGCAGCCGTCGAGGTTCACTTGGGTATCGGTCACGCTTGTTAGCTCGAACCACACGTCGCCGTTCGTGACCGGCATGATTTCCGTGATCACGAGCTCATCCGCGCTCGGCGCACGCACATCGGAGACGCACCATGCGGCCTCGCACTGGAAGCCCGCCGCGGCGCAATCCTCGACGATCGCCTCCCCGTACACACACTCGGCCAACTCGGCGACGACCGTGCAGACGCCGTCCGCGTCGGAGACGCTCACGAAATCGCCATCGCAGCGGTCAACGGGGTCAGCGACACATGGATTGGGCGAACAGGGATCGACTCGGACGAACACGTCCACTTGGCCGGCGTTCTCAGCCGTGAATCCATCTTCGCTGTCGTTGCTGCCGTCACCGGTGTTTAGGTCGCAGTAGATGAAGCTGTCTCCTCGATCTCCGCTGACCCGAGCCGCGACGCGCCAGCTGCCAGCTGCCAACGCCAACGCCAACGCCCGGGAGGTCAGCCAGCCATCGATCGACGCCATCGGGATCGTTCCAGGTTGCGTCCGCTTCGCCCTCGGTCCAGCGCCATGCGCTGCTGTCGACGGATGAGCCCACTGGCCCGAGGCCACGATCAAGCCGCAGTCGCTCGTCGGTGTCGACCATCGCGGAACGATCAGTGAGTCCGGGCGCTCGAATCGAGGCGGTGGCGGCGAAGCCGGCTTCGGGGGAAAGCTCCAGCGAGAGCGGCGTGTCCAAACGGCACCAATCGATCGTCACGGAGTCTGAAATACAGGCGTCCGCAGCGCACTCGGTCCGGAGCGCGCAGTCGACTGCGGTCGCAGGGAAGGTGCAGGAGGCCTCGCCAACGAGGATCTCGCAGCGTGGTGCGGTCTCGTAGGTTCGCAGCGTGCTGCCGTCTTCGCACTCGGCGAGAGGGGGCGAGCCGCAGGCATTCTCACGGTCGCAGGGGCTGAGACCCAGGATCACTGCGGCGTCCACGATCGAGAGCCCGTCTTCGGAGCCGTCACGTCCGGCGCCGCGCGAGAGATCACAGGAGGTCCAGTCTCCCCAATCTGGTGGTCCGTCGACGGCGGCGCCGCGTCGGAATCGATAGGCGATTCGCAGCTCTCCGGGCGCAGGGATCACCAACTCGGCCGTGTATTGGTCGGTCATCGCCGCGGGATCCGTCCAGGATTCGTCGGGGTCTGCGGGAATCCAGGTCCAGTCCGCGAGCGGCGAGTCTGCGGGACCGATGCCCACCTCGGCCTCCAGCGAAGAGTCGTCGTCTGTGCCCTCTGTTCGTTCACTGATCCCAATCGCCAGCACTCGACCGAGGGTGGTAAATGTCTCACCCGCCACGCCTTAAAAGCGCGGGGGTGATTGAAGGCGGCACCAGTCGATGCTGGCCGGCGGGAGGTCGGGTTCCGCATCGACGTCGGGTTGGACATCTGGGATGACATCGGGCGCGGCGTCTGGGTCCTCGCTGAGATCGGGTTTTAGGTCTCGCTCGACGTCGATGTCGGGCACAGCGTCCGGAGGATCTTCTACGACATCGGCGTCAGAGGCGGTATCAGCCGCATCGGAAGTGTCGAACGCGCCGATGTCGGTCCCGCCGTCTGTTCATGGCGGTCGTGGGGTTGGGGCGTCCTCGGCGCAAGCGCTGAGGATGAAGGCCATGATCGAGAGGAGAGCCAGATGACGCATAGTTAGGATCACGACTGAGGGGTCGGGCCGTGAATCCTCAGAGATCGGGGCTAAGAATCAAGACAAAATGCCAGATAATCGGCATCAACGTTGGGAAAGTCGCGATGTAAGCGGATCTGAGATCCGAGATTGTGGCCCTTCGCGCGCTATGTTACGGCCAACGCCGCTTGCGGCACCTCTGCCGCCCCCGACTCCCGAGACCCACTATGAGAACGATGCGTCTGGCAACGCTACTTAGTTGCTTGGTGTTCGCGAACGCCGCCTCCGCAGCTGGCGACAAGCAGTTCCAGCCTGCTGAGAACGTCTTGACCGATGTTGAGGACACCGTCGAAGAGACGACCGAGGCTGCTGACGATGCGGCCGACACCGCTGGAGAAGCGGTTGAGGCCGTACAAGAGGTAGTCGAAGACGAGGAGGAGTTGGTCGAAGAGGCCATCGACGCCGTCACGGTCGACCCCGAGCCCTTCGTGGCCCCGACTTCGATCGCGGCGCCGGCAGCCGGCTTGGTCCCCGACGCGATCCGCTACCGCTTCATGAGCCGCGAAGAGTTCTTCCGGTTTGAAGACGCAACAGGGTTGAACGCTACGGAGTTCTTGTCTTGCATCGACGGCGAGGACGCGGGTCGCCGTGAGCGCCTCGTGACGAACCGTATTCCGCTGGAGATAACCGTTGCTGCTGATGGTGGTCTGACCATCATGCACACGGAAGAGGACGAAGACGGCTCCATCCAGGAGTGCGTCGACGACGAGCTTGATGGAATGGAGCTTGAGGAGACCCCTGCGGAGTTCGCAGGCAGCCGCTTCCGCTACATCTACTACGAAGACAACTACTACTCCCGCCGGCGGACCCGCCACTCCGAGATCATCGCGCTCTACACGTTGACCGGAATTTCGGCGGCGGTCGGTGTTGGGTCGTTCATCGCGGCTCGCCAAGATGACGCTGAGCGCGAAGAGTTGCTCAGCTTCTCGGTTGAGGGCACCCCCGAATATGACAACTTGGCTCAGCGTGCGACACGATTCCGTCGCGCAGGCTGGTCTATGGTGGGCGTCTCGGTCGTCTCCTTCGTAACCGGCACACTGCTGTACACCCGCAATCGTGAGATTGAGAATAGCGAGAACCCGGTTCTCGTCTTCTCTCCAGGTTCGCCAACCGGCGATCTCGGTTTCACGCTCAGCAGCCAATTCTAGGAGGACCAGATTATGACTCAGCGAATTGGACTTCTGCTCTTGCTCGCCTCGTTCGTCGCCGCTTGCGGTGCATCGGGGCTTCACACATCAGACGCTCGCCACGAACTGCGTGACTGCCGTCGTCTTAGCGACACCGACGCATGCATCGCCGTAGGTACCCGCCACGTTGAAGGGGACGACGCCGATCGCGACCTGGAACGCGCGGCCGAACTCTTCACGCGCGCTTGCCGCGAAGATCGCCGTGTTGGCTGCTACCACCTCGGCATGCTCGGGGTGATGGAGGCTGACGCCGAAATGCCCGTCGCCGACGTGGTCGAGGAACTGGAACGTTCCTGCCGCCGCTACAACATCGGCTCCTGCGATGCGCTCATCATGGTGCTCGAGTCACCCGAGAGCGTCGAGTACGACCAGGACTATGCGGACCGCGTGCGTGCTCGTCTCTGCGAAGATGGCTTTGACTACTTCTGCTACCGTGACACCGATGGCGACGGCCTCAACGATGACGTCGACGAGTGCCCTCTCGTTCCGGAGGACATGGACGGCTTTGAGGACGAAGACGGCTGCCCCGAACTCGACAACGACGAAGACGGTATCCTGGATACGGATGACGAGTGCCCTCTCGTTCCAGAGGACATGGACGGATTCGAGAACGATGACGGTTGCCCTGACCCGGACAACGACGAAGACGGCGTCCTGGACGTCGACGACGCCTGCCCCGACATCGCTGAGGACATGGACGGCTTCGAGGACGAAGACGGCTGCATCGACTTCGACAACGATAGGGACGGAATCCTCGATGGGGATGACGACTGCCCCGACGACCCCGAAGACTATGACGGGTTCGAGGACGCGGACGGCTGCCCTGAAGAGGGTGAAGGTCTGGTCCAACTCACCTGCGACTCGATCGTCATCAGCGACAAGGTCTACTTCGACACCAACTCCGACGTCATTCAGGAGCGCTCCTTCGCCCTGCTCGACCAAGTAGGAAGCGTGCTGAACTCCGTGACCTACATCAACCTCGTAGAGATCGCCGGACACACCGACGACCGAGGCTCGGACGACCTCAACCTCGACCTCTCCGACCGTCGCGCGAATTCCGTCATGGTCTACATGACCAACGCTGGCGTCTCGACCGAACGACTCCAGGCAGTCGGATACGGAGAGACGAGCCCGATCGCTGACAACGGAAACTCGGCGGGTCGCGCCGAGAACCGTCGCGTCGAGTTCAACATCCTGAGCCAGGACACGACCGACTGCGGTCAGTAAACGTCGTCTCGACTTTCGCAAAGGGCCGAAGCCGCGCAAGCGCTTCGGCCCTTGCTGCTTTTGCTGCACCACGAATCTCCTCGCCCCCACCTGCTGTGAAACTAGCGCTCCTCCTCTTCGCCGTCTTCGTCGGCGGGTTGCTCCCATTGCAGGGCGGTATCAACGCGTCGCTCGGAGCCGCCTTGGGACACGGGACTCGGGCTGGCATGGCGAACTTCGTCGTCGGTTTGGTGGTGATCCTCGGCGTGATCGGAGTCACCGGGCAGCTCGCGGTTCCTAATTTCGCAGCCACTAAGCCGTGGATGTGGCTCGGCGGGGTCATCGGGGCGACGGTCGTGCTCACGATCATCTTCCTGATTCCAAAGCTCGGCGCGGCTCAGCTCTTCGCGTGCATCGTATTCGGGCAGCTAATCTCTAGTCTCGTCGTCGACCACTTCGGTCTGCTGGGTGTCCCGCAACAGAGCGCGTCGGTCGCCCGATTGGGAGCGGTCGCGCTTGTCTTGGCGGGCTTCGCTCTGTTTCAGTTCGCCCCACAGTCGCTTGACGGCGAGGGCCAATCGACCTCAGAAGAGGCAACCTCGAGCAATCAGTAACCATATGAATCGATCCATCGTCTTCGCTGCCCTTCCGTTGTTCGTCGCCTGCGGCGGGACTCAAACCATCGCAGATTGCCCGGTCGCTGAGCCCTGCGTGGTCTGCTCGGATGAGCCGGCGTGTGTGCCAGTCCCAGCGCACGGAAATCTTAACGCGGTGCTCTGGGTGCAGACCTCGGCCGAGTTCGCGACGGGTTCGATTCAGGACTTCCGTACAGCAGAGCTTCGCCTCGTCGAGGGCCTAGCAGACCTGACTTGGACGGCAGCTCCGGAACAAGAGGGGGACTTTGGCGCCCTGCCGCCGGCTGTGATCATGGATCTCGATGAGACCGTGCTCGACAACTCCGCGTACCAAGCTTGGCTCGTGCAGACCGGTCAGGGCTTCGCCTCGGACACGTGGGTCGAGTGGTGTGAAGCGCGTGAGGCGATGGCGATTCCTGGTGCGCTCGCGTTCGTTCAGGCGGCCGTGGACCAAGGCGTTACCGTGTTCTTCGTGTCGAACCGTCCCGCCGAAACGGAGCAGGCAACGCGCGACAACCTAGAGGCGCTCGGCTTCGGTTTCGCGATCTCGGAAGAATTCGACAACGTGCTGCTCAAGCGAGAGCAGGATGATTGGGGTTCTGAAAAGGGGACGCGCAGGATTGTCATTGCCGAGACCCACCGAGTGGTGCTCTCAATCGGCGACAACCTTGGAGACTTCGTCGACGGCTACAAAGTCAGCCTCGAGGAACGTAACCAGATCGTCGACGACAATATGGCGTACTGGGGCGAGCGTTGGATCGTCCTCGCGAACCCAACATATGGCAGCTGGGAGCAGACGCTGTACGACTTCGACTATGGCCGCGATCAGGGCGTCGTCTTCGATGGCAAAGTGGAATCGGTCTACGAGTGGATCCCCTAGCTCCTGCGGAGATATGCGAGGGCGCCTACTCGTATTAGGGTGTAGTCGCCTTCCAGCTTCCCTCCTGCATGAACGAAGTCCAGAGCGCGGCACCTCATGTGATCCACGATGAATTCCTTGATGAAGGAACAATCATCGCCGGGCGCTATCGTGTCATGCATTCGTTGGGAGCAGGTGGGTTCGCGCAGGTTTATCTCGCCACGCACCGAGAAGTCGACTCCCTGAAAGTCGCGATCAAGGTGTTGCACCCGAGCAGGAGTACGCCCGACACCCTCGACCGATTTCGGAACGAAGCGAAGCTTCTGGCGATGCTCCGCAACCGCCACACCGTGAAGCTGACGGACTTCGGGGTCAGCGACGAGGGCATGGCGTTCTTGGTGATGGAGTACGTGGAGGGCACGGCGCTCGATCGCGTGATCGCAGTACGCGGTCCGATGCGCGATGCCGATGTCTGTCGGCTCGGAATCGGTATCCTGAAGGCGCTCATCGAAGCGCACCATGGCGGGGTAATCCACCGAGACCTCAAGCCGGCCAACATCATTTTGGTCACCGAGCCCGGCGAAAAGCACGTCGTGCCGCGGGTCCTCGATTTTGGCATCGCCAAAGTGCTTGGTGGCGCCTCGCCGGTAGAGGACCACATCATCAAGGAGGACGGCTCCTCGGAGCCCGTAGTCTACTGCACCCCGGCCTACGCCGCGCCGGAGCTATTGCGCGGTCGTCCCGAGTTCCAGACCGACCTTTACGCGCTCGGCCTCGTTATGATCGAGATGCTCGAGGGAGAGACACCCTACGAGTACGTCGATGACGATCCTTCTGCGTCTCCGCACCTGTGGTCGTCACCTGTACCGCTTGGACTCCGCACTAAGGCTTCGGTGGCCGTGGAGGTCATCCGCACATCGGTCGCGAAGGACTTGTCCAAGCGCTACGCGAGTGCAGAGCGAATGCTCACGGACTTGGAGTTGGCCTACGAAGAACTCCGCGTCATGGGCCGGCAGGAGAAGCAGGCCAAGGACTACTTCAAGATCAACGAGGCCCCGCCAGTTCGCGCCGCTTCGCAGACCGCCATGTTCATTCAGACGGCGGCAATCGGAGTCACCGATCAGCCAGCCGCTCGCACGATCTCAGACAACCAACGCCCGGCGGCACGAGCCGAAACGATCGGGTCCACATGGACGCCCCCGAACCAAGGTCTGATCGGCCAGCGCGAGCAAACTCCTGAGCCGTTCCCGGTGTTGGGTAGCGCGACTCCGCCGCCGGCGATGACCCCTCCCCGCCTCTTCAGCAGCGATGCTCCTTCGTTGGGCGGAACGCCGCCTCCCGTCTCCAATGACGTGGGCCCGGTCGGCGGGGGAGTCGAACCCGTTATCCACGCGATTCCACGACAACAGGAGACGTCGCGCATCGCCAACGTCATGCTCTTCGGGCAGGAGATGATGTCCGGCCGCGTGACACCGGTAGGCATGGTGATCGTCGTCGCTGCGATCGTGCTGCCTGTGATCGTGGTTGCTTGGTCGGTGTATCGGTACGCGACGAATCACTAGCTGGCGATCTCGCTTTCCGCATCGGTTCGTCGTCGCTGTTCTCGCGGGCGTAGATGCCGCACTTAGCGCCGAGCGGGCTCGCTAGCGACATAGGGTCGAGAGGCGGCCACCGTCTTTGTTGGGTGCGCTGGCTCGTCTCGCCAGCAAGCGGGCTGATCTCCTGGGTCGGTTCTCGTCGAGGGGTCAGCCGGAGGGACTTCGGAGCAGGGCTCACCGCACCGTCTGCCGACGCTCGCTTGCGCTACCGCGACCAGCGCAAGAGCTGCCCTGCGACGCTGACTGCGATCTCTTCGGGGGTCTCAGACCGCATCTCAAGGCCGACGGGGCAATGAACACCCTCCAGGCTAAGCCCCACCTCGGCCAATCGTTTCTCTATTCGATGCTTCTTCGCTGTGCTCCCCATCAAGCCGATAAAGGGTGGCCGATCGACCGCGCTAAGCAAACTGGTCAGCGCTTCGACGTCCGTCCCGAATGACGGGGTCATGACTACGGCGGCTGTGCTTGGGTTGAGGTGCTCGTGCACCCGCGAGTAGCCGGCGACTGGCGTGATTTTCTCTCCGCTGACCACCGTGGAGACGCTCGAGCGTGGGTCTAGGAGAACGACGTCCCATGCGAGCAATCGCAACTGGCGGGCGAGGGCTTGGCCGCAATGGCCGGCGCCGATGATGAGTGCACGATCGCCGAGGACCAGTTCGATGCGCTCCGACCATTCGGCGTCCGGACGAGCGTCGGAGATTCCTTCGGGCCCCGCGAAAAGTTCGCCTCGCTCAAGGCCCGTTGCGAGGGAGGCCGCGTCAGTTGGGCCGAGTGAGAGCCAGACATTTGTTTGTTCTCCGGCACAGAAGAGTCCGCTCGGCGTTGACGCGCGGTCGTGGTGCTGGAGCTCCTGTCGGCGCGGCGAGCAGGGCGGTTCAGCGAGCATTCTCCTGGCTGTCTGAATCACATTCTCCTCCATTATTCCGCCGCCGATCGTGCCGAGAACGCGGCCCGAGAGCACGACCATCGCGGCACCTTTTGTGCCTGGAGAATGGGCCGAGTTGGCGACTACGGTGACGATCACCGCTCGAGCGCCGTCCGTGATGGCCGCTAAAGCGGCGTGCCAGGGTTCGAGGCGGACCACTACTCGGTGGCCTCTGCGTTCCCGCGCGTCGCGAGCTTTTCGGACGGCCCGCGCGTCGCGAGCTTTTCCGCGTGCAGGTTCATCAAGACCCGCTCCGGTGTCATCGGCGCGTGATAGCGGAACTTGCGCTTCGGCGCCGCGGCTCGAAGGGCGTCCCGGAGCGCAAAGTAGACGCCGATGCCGTACATGAGCGGCGGCTCACCGACGGCCTTTGAGCCGTAGGGCCCAGATGGATTCTCGTCTTCGAGGAAGCGCACCTGCAGATCGCTTGGCATCGAATAGCCGTCAGGTGCCTTGTAGGTGGAGAGGGCGTGCGAGAGCAGCCGGCCATCGTCGCCATACTCGAGTTCCTCCATCGTCATCCAACCGAGGCCTTGGGCGAGACCGCCCTCCACCTGGCCGAGATCGACGAGCTCGTTCAGGGGCCGTCCGAGGTCGTGTACGACTCGGGCTGAGTCGATGGTGTATCGGCCACGTAATACGTCGATAGTGACCTTGAACGCGGCCGTCCCGAACACGTGGTACGAGAACGGGCTGCCCTTCTCGGTGGTTTTGTCGAAGTGGATGTCTGGGGTGGCGTAGAACGCATGAGCCGAGAGAGCGACACGAGAAAGGTAAGCGTGAGAGACTAGCTTCTCCCAGGTCCAGTCGGTCTTTTTCCCTCGCGCGAGTACCTGGCCGTCGACCAAGTCGACCTCGCTCGGGTCGACGTTGAGTGCGGGAGCCACGAGTTCGAAGAGGCGCCCGCGGATGTCGTTCATCGCCTTGATCGTCGCGCCACCGTTGAGGTCTGTCGTGGCGCTTGCTGCGCTGGGCGACATGTTGGCGATTCGAGTGGTGTTCGTCGACTCGACGCGGATTCTTGACTCGCTGACGCCGAGCGCTGACGCGGCGATGGTGCGCAGCTTGGTGGTCAGCCCTTGCCCCATCTCAACGCCGCCCGTCGACACGCTGATTGAGCCATCGGTGTATACATGAACGAGCGCCGAGGCCTGATTCAGGAAGGTCGCTGTGAACGCGATTCCGAAACAGACAGGCATCATCGCGAAGCCCTGCTTGAACATGACGTTCGACGCGTTGTGCGCGTCGATCTCGGCTCGTAGACTGGCGAGGTCGAAGCCGTCTTCGCACTCCTCCCATGTTGGGATAGCCTTGGTCCTTGAGGCGATCTGTCCGTAGTGGAACTGGTCGCCATCCTTCACGAGGTTCTTCTTCTGGATCTCCTCCCGGGGCACGCCGAGGGTGTCTGCGAGTTCAGCGATCGCGCACTCGATCGCAAACATGCCTTGAGGGCCACCAAAGCCACGAAAGGCCGTGTTCGGCGGGAGGTTCGTTCGGCAGGAGGCGCCATAGGCGTGCACGTTTGGCACGTGGTAGGCGGCGGTGCTGTGGAAGAGCGAGCGCTCCAGCACTGCTAGCGAGAGGTCGCAAGCGGCTCCGGCGTTCTGATAGTGCGTGACCTGATAGGCCATCAGCGTCCCGTCGGCCTTGGCTCCGAGCTTGAAGTCGGCCGAGAAGGGGTGGCGCTTGCCGGTCATCCGGAGGTCGTCGAGCCGGTGCAGGACGAGCTGAACGGCGCGACGAGTCAGGATGGCGGCGAGACCGGCCATACACCCCCACGCTGTCGCTTGATCTTCCTTGCCTCCGAAGCCGCCCCCGAGACGTTTTACGTCGACCTCAACGAGGTGGTTCGCGACTCCGAGGATCTTGGCGGTGGCTCGCTGAACGGCGTACGGGCTCTGCGTCGAGGAGAGGATTGAGACTCGCCCTTCTTCGCCGGGTATCGCTCGTGCCCGCATCGTCTCCAGATACAGGTGCTCCTGCCCACCCACGTCGCTGCGACCTTCGACGACCACATCGCATTGCTCCCAGGCTGCGTCGACGTCTCCGATCGCGAAGATGCGTGGAGTGCCGATGATCTCACCAGCCGCGTGGGCGACGCGGGGGTCGGTGATGATGGGGAGCGGATCGATGTCGACCTTAATCGCGTGCACGGCCGCGCGAGCAATCTCGACGGTCTCGGCGACCACCAACGCGATCGGCTGCCCCTGGAAGTGCACGGCGTTCTCGGCCAGCAACGGCTCGTCCTCGATGACGGGACCGATCTGGTTTTCGCCGGGCACATCAGCGGCCGTGATCACGCGGACAACGCCCGGAGTCGCGAGCGCAGCTTGGATGTCCAGCGAGCGGATGGTGCCGTGAGCGACGGGGCTGCCGAACACCGCGGCGTGCAACATATTCGCTGGCGCCGGGACGTCATCGACGTAAGCGGACTCGCCGGAGACGTGCAGCGGAGCGTCAATATGCCAGCTCATGAGGCCTCCTGATGTAGGTCCTCGAAGGACACAAAATCTGGGTAGAGCTCGGTGAAGTGCGCGATCAGAAACTGGCGCGTGAGCAGGCGTTTGTAGTCGGCGCTACCTCGGATGTCGGAGATCGGTGACACCTCCGAGTCCGCGAGCGTGCATGCCTGACTCACCGTCTCCGCATTGATCTCGCGCCCAACAAGCCAACTCGACGTCTTCGTGAGGTAGAGCGGCGTGGCGGCGACGCCACCAACGGCGATGCCTGCGTAGACGAGTGTGCCGCCTTCGGCGCGGAGTCGCGCGGACGAATTCACCGTCGCGATATCCAAGCAGGTCCGCTTCGAGAGCTTCTCGAAGTTCAAGCGGTCCTTACCGATTGAGGCATCCAACAGAATCTCGGTGATCAACTCGCCAGGCTCGAGATCGTAGATCTTGTAGCCTGAGTAGAACTCTCTCAACCGCACCTCCCGTTTTCCTCCATCGATAACCAGCGTGGCATCGAGGGCTTGAAGGAAGTTGGTCATGTCACCAATCGGCGAGGCGTTGACGATGTTCCCGGCAAGCGTCGCCCGGTTCCGGATCTGCAGCGACGCGATCAGAAACATGAAGTCCTGAATCCGTGGAATGCGCGACTGCACCTCCGTGGATTCAGCGAACTGCTCGAAGCTCGTCAGCGCGCCAATCCGAAGGGAATCGCCGTCCACTCGAATGCCGCGCATTCCCGGGTACTGGTTGAGAATCGAGACATCGGCGTTGGGTAAAGACTCGCCGCGTTGAACGTAAAGGTCGGTCCCGCCCGCGATGAACGTCCCGCCCTCCGGCGATGGGTCGCGTGGAGCGATCTGCGCGACTGCGGCGCGAGCGCTGACGAACGAGTCTGGCAGAAGTCCGGCGTCCGCTAGGGCGACCGGTCGGTCGGCTGCGTTCCAAACACCTGCCCACTCCCCGGTTTCGGAGAATCGCTGGACCAGATCTACGCCTGCCCGCTCCAGAGAGGCGTAGCCGGTACAGCGGCACAGATGCCCGGACAGGGCTCGAGCGAATCGCTTCGAGCTAGGCTTCTCCTGGTCTGCGAGCATCCACCACGAGAGCGACACCGCGATGCCGGGTGTACAGAATCCGCACTGGGTACCCCCGGATTCGACGATCGCCTTCTGCACAGGATTCAAACCATCAAACGTGCCGACCGTACTCGGATCTGCTCGCAGCCCCTCGGCGCTGACGATATGTTTGCCGTGTACTTCGCCGAGCGGGACCAAGCAGGAGGTGACCGTCTGGTAGTCGAGAGTACCCTCGTTGTTCGGGGTACCGATCATCACCGCGCAGGCGCCGCAGTCACCCTCCTTACAGCCTTCTTTCGTGCCAGGTTTTAGCGCGAGCTGCCGGAGAGCGTCGAGCAGCAAGGTGCCATCCGAGGCCTCGAGAGTGACGGTGGAGTCGTTGAGGACGAAGGTAGCGCTCATAGTTCTGTGTGCAGCAGGGCTGCTCGCTCGGAGACTTCAATAGACCCGTCGAGCACGCCAGTTGTGTTCTCGGAGTCGTCGTCCAACACATGGACTCGGCCAAAGGCCAGCACGTAGCTGTTCACGATTTCGAAGCCCTCCAGCATCGGCATCGTTGCGCAGCCGCCCAATGCGAAGGTCTGGTGGCAGCCGCCGTCAAGATCGACCCATGTGAGGTTCGTAACGGTCCCCAGGCGATCCCACTGCGACTGCGAGCTGTTCGAATTGTCCTCGGTGCCGGTCATCGCCAGCACTGGGATGCTCACGGACTCGTAACCGGCGTCGCCAAACCACGAGGCGCGGTAGGTACCCGCCAACGGAACCGTCGCGACGACTCGATTGTCACCAAGCTCACCCGCCAGGAAAATGCCCAGCTCCTCTGGGGTACACGGCCCGGAAGAGAGGTCGTCACACTCGGCCGTAACAACCTCGGTGTCGTAAGTCGCGCCGGCGATCGACCAGCAGGCGTAGGTGCCGAAACTATGACCACTCATGATGACTTCATCGGTGAGCGCTAGGCCCCGCAGCGGGTCCCCGTCAGGTAGCTCTTCGAGCATGTCGAGCGACTCTGAGATGTCGATCGATTTCAGGAAGTAGTGGGAGTTGTCGAGCGGATCGATGTGATCCAGCAGCGTGTTGCCGATGTGGTCAGGTGCGATCACGAGCCAGCCATGGCTCGCATAGTGACGCATCAGGAACGCGCTCGTTCCGCTGTAGCCTTGGAATCCGTGACTGTGCACGTGAACGGGATAGCCGTCGCCGTAGAACGATGGGGCCGGCTCGGCGTCCTCGAATGGGATCGGATCCAGAAAGACGTCCAAATACGCCGGGCTCGGGCCCGAGGTGTCGTTCGTCGGGTACCAGACCCCAACACTAATCGTGCGGGTGCCGTCGATATCGGGCCGGTCGTAGGTGATTTCGTAGGCCCGGTAGCCGACGTTGAAGGGGCCGGCCTGGCCGAGCTCCCACTCCATCGGGTCGGGGCCGAACGCATCTGGCTGCGCATCGACAGTGTCTGGAACGGTGTCTGGAATCGTGTCTTCGATCGCGTCTTCAAGCGCATCTGGCTCGGCATCTTCGGCGACGTCTGCGTCCGGCTCGGCTGTATCGGCACCGGGCACGGCATCGGTCTCGACGTCCGCATCGGCTGCCGTAGTCATGTCCGTCACCGCATCGGACTCGACGTCAGTGTCAGCGACGTCGTCATCCCCGCCGCATGCGGCAAGAAGCAACGTCGAAATCGCTGCGAGTCTCTTCATTTCAGTCATCGTCATCATGCCGAAAGGCATAACGGTTTGCGCCAAAAATGCGAAGTACGCGCGGCCCTCGGTTCGTCGGATTGACCTAGGCCCTACCAGACGAACAGCCTGGGGCAGCGCTCCGACGTGGACAGGGTTCCGGCCCGCCGCTGTCGCGTCGGTCTGTCATCAAGTCCTTACCCCCGGTTGATCGGCATTAACGGGTGGTTCTGATCACGCTCACCCGACGGTCCTACTCCTCGCAGGCGCCGGTGGTCTCCCAGGCGAGCACTTGGCCTGCGCCCTCTTCGATGAAGCCGTAGCGGCGGGCGTTCCAGTACGGCTCGGAATAGTCCGTGCCGGCGAACTGGCGCCAACCCTCTTGGCCGGTGCCTGTCCCGATGGCGAACGCGTCACGCTGCCAGAGGAAGTCTGTCGCAGGACGAAGTGGTGGGGGCAGGGCGAGGTTCGTTCGCCACGTCATGCACTGGCCCTCTTCGTCCACCGGACACTCGCTCGGCGAATCGGTGCAGGCGTGAGTTCCTGAAGCCAGCCCGGGGAGCGAGACGCCGGCGTATTGGATGTCCGCAGTACACGCTGCGACCTCATTGGGTTGAGGACAGACCGCCTCTACTCCTTCCGCAGCGGATCCGAGCACCTGATCGGCGGTCAGCGTGTAGATCCGTTTCGGATCATCGAAGTAGAGCGGGTCGAAGGGATCGCCCATCAGCGCGCCGCCGTTTCCGCCCATCAGTGGCAAAATCCCGTTGGCCAACTCGAGTGCGGCATCTCGGTCTGTTGCGATCTCCGGTGGAACAGCACCCGCGTACATGATCGCGAGGTCCGCGTTACCGGTCTCGTTTAGGTGCTTGGACCAGATCTCGTCGTGGAACGCTTGCTGGAGAGACGTGCGAAGATCGCTGTCGCCGAGCAGGTGGAGGAATGCCCACCACGGCCCATAGGTGATTTGGTCGCCGAAGTAGGAACGGCAGTACTTCGGGAGCTGGAACGCGCCGGCGGCGTCCGTAACACCCAATGTTTGGACCTCACCGATGAGCTCGTTGAAGAGGAACGAGCGGTACTGTTCTTCGCCAGTGAAGTGGTAGGCCATCGTCGCGAGGTGCATCAGATGCATGGCGTCGCCGCCCCGGATGCTGGGGAAGTAGTAGTGGTCGAAGGTCTCCTGATGCTCTTCGCTGGTGTTCATGTCCGAGATCAGGTCGAGCAAGTCGAAGATGAAGGTGTCGCTGGTCGCGTCGATGACCCGGAACGGTTCGAGCTGCACCGAGTCCGGACAGCTGCGGTCATAGGTGTCTTCGTTCAGCGTGTTGATCTGCAGATGCACGTAGCCGACGACTTGGTCGATCGCGGTGAGGTCAATGTCGTCCTCTTCAAGGAGCAGATCACCCGAGGAGAAGTACGCTAGCAGGGTCTCGAGGAGGTCGGGATTGGACTGCAGGTTGATGAGTTCGATCCGCTGCAGGCGCTTCAGGTAGCAGGTGAGGTGATGTTCGATTCGCCCCTTCAGTTCCTCGTCGCGGAGCAATCCGTGCGCCATCGGGAGCGCCGTCATTGGGCCGGTGTTCTGATCGATAGACGGTCGGCCCTGCCACATCGGAGTGCCTGTCCATACCTCGCCGAACTCATCAGCGATGCCCTCAGTGTAGGCCGCCGGGAGGTTGTCGATGGACTCCGGGTTGTGGACTAGGCGGCGGTGATGGCTGTCGGAGTGGTTGTCCTCCCACTGGAGAATATGCTCGTCGGTGTTTGGTCCTCCGGCGGGCATCAGCAGGTAGTGATAGCGAGACAAGTAGCCCGGAACTCCGGTGACATCGTACATCGTCAAGAGGTCGCGAACGTGTTGCTCCATGCGCTGGTAGTCCGCCTCGGTCCCTGTTTGTGTGTATCGAAGAACAGACGCGACGGTCGACCAACCTGTCCAGATTCCGCCGTCGCCTGTGCCGCAGTAGCATTTGAACCGATCCATGCTGGCCCACTCCGACTCAGGAGTTCCGGGCATCATGTCACCGAGGAAGTCGCGGTCGATCGCTTGCCCGTCTGGCGAGTTGTAGAGGTCGCGAACACGGTCGAAGATGAACGCGCGACGAAGCAGAGGATCCAACTCCTCGACGAAGACGCTCTCTGTGGGATCGTAGACCGCACATCGCTGCGTCTCGCCGCTCGCGCAGCGCTCTTCCTGATAGACAGCGCAGCTCTCGATTCCAGTGCCCTCGAGGGGATCGACTGGAGTGGTGAAAGGAGCCTGGGTGACCAATTCTGGCAATGGCTCGACGACATCGGGTTCGACATCCACCGTGTCCGCAGCGTCCGCATCAGCGTCGGCGTTGGTCTCGTCGACAACGTCGGCGTCTACCTCGACGTCCGGCTGCGCTGTGTCGGCGTCCGGCTGCACATCAGGCACGTCCTCAACCGCAACGTCCGTGTCAGTTGCAGTGTCCGCATCGACATCGTCGTTGGTCGGATCCGTTTCGCCGCCGCAAGCTGCCAAAAGAAGCGCCAACGGCGCCACCAGTATCTTCACGTCCAAAATGTTCATCATGCCGAATGGCATAACGGCTCAACGAACAAATGCGAAGCAAACGACGGCGCACCGAACGACCGAAGGCGTGCATAAATCCGCCTCGATCGGTCTTCGGACGCTCCGCCACAGGGAGAGACACGTCAGAGAAGGTTCAACCGAGCGGAGCGAGTGCGGAGCGAGTGCGGAACTTCGTCTGCTTGTCCCCGCCGGAGGGCTTCCTCCTCACGCGTCGGTCTTCACGAAACGACGAACGTGGCACCGAATGGGAGGCCTGAGCCGTGAGGCGTCGCCTCCGGCGGGGACAAGGCGGCGGCTCGTCTTCCTCGCTCCGCTTGATCGCCGAACCTCTGGCGTGTCCCCCCCATGGCTACGTCGTCTTCGACGGCGACAAGGCGGAGGCTCTACTCCCCGCAATCCAGGCAGCGGCCGCCGAACCCGAGCAAGATCGAGAGTGTGCCGGTGGGCACGTAAGTCCCGTCGGCGTCGCGTGGGTCGCCCCACTGGTTGGTCGCAGACGCCTGGCCGAGCGGCAGGGAGACGTTCAAATGTGTCGCGAGACGAATCGACGAATGGCGGAGGAACTCGTATCCGCCGCCAATCTCGAACTGGAGCCCATCACCGCGGTAGCAGCGGTCGTCATCGAAATCAGTGCTGAAATCGGTGCAGAGGTCTCCGACGATGCCCCAGGTAAGCCCGCCGCCAAGGTATGCTGATGAGGCTGCCTCGGGCTGCGGGACGTAGTAGAAATTCATCGAAATCACGCCCATCGTGAACCCGGTTGCGACGTCTCGGAGGACGACCGCATTCGCGACCGAGGCGTCGACGGCCAAGTGGCCCTCATAGTGCCTCCAGCCGAAGCCGATCGCGGGACCGGTCAGGGCCTTTCCATTGGCGACGACGAGGCCTGCGCCCAGTCGGAAATAGCCGAAGTCGCGGCCTGGTCCTGAGCGCCCAGTTGGTTGCTCGACCTGCGCGCTCGCTCCTGACTGACTGGACACCACCTGTCCCGAGGTTGGATCGATCCGCCAACCGTCCGGAAGCTGGTACAGAACCGGCGGTGCCGCTTCCGGCTGCGGCGGTGGCTCTTCTTCCATGGCTGCGATGAGGTTCGTCTCAACGATACGCTCGGCTAACACGCCAGAGCCATTCATCGCGAGCCCCACGAGCTCAGTGTAAACGTCCGCCAGCCCCGCGGCAGACGCAGTGGATGCGCGGTACGTTCCCGCAGGTCCTTCGATCACAACGTTGTAGGCGCCACCGAGCAAGATGTGTCGCACCGTCAGGATTTCGTCGCAGTCGAGTGCTCCAGGCTCTCCGATTCCTCGGACCTGTAGCTCAGATTCGACGAGCGATAGGGCAGCGGAGCGCTCGTTCTCCGGAAGACCGTCGTCGACTGCCAGTGTGGCGCAGATTTGCGCCGAAGCACTGGCTGAGAGGGTGAGCATGCACATCGTAAGAAGTGCCCTGAAGGATCGCATCGCTGCTCCATGATTGAGTGTGAGTATTCTGCCGAGTCTGGAGACGAGTGCAAGGGACAACTCGAGGGGCTGCGACGCAGTGCGTCGACGCTTGTCGTTGAGTCGGCGATCCTTGCCCGCTAGGACCGTTCCTATGAGCCGGCGCGACGGTTCCCTCATATCGCACGGAGACCCCGTGCCCACCGCAGACAAAACGTCTGCGCTACCTAGTTTGACCCATGACCGAACTCGTAGATCTCCAGTACGAAATCTCTGACAACATCGCCACGATCACACTCGACCGAGTGGAGTTCCGGAACGCCTATTCCGATGGGATGATCGAGTCGCTTGTCACCGTCCTGAACTGTGCTGAGGCAGACGATGCAGTGAAGTGCGTGATCGTCACTGGCGCAGGAAGCACCTTTAGCGCGGGAGGAGACATCAAGATGATGATGCGGCGAGAGGGCATGTTTGCTGGCGACCCGGTCCACCTTCGCAACCAGTATCTGCGCGGGATTCAACGTATCCCCCGCCGCTTCGCGCGCTTCGAAAAGCCCATCATTGCTGCGATCAACGGCCCCGCCGTTGGTGCTGGACTGGATCTCGCGTGCATGTGCGACATTCGAGTGGCCGCAAACGGAGCGCGCTTTGGCTCGAGCTTCGTCAAGATCGGCCTTATTCCAGGAGACGGCGGCGCGTACTTGCTCTCTCGAGTGGTCGGTTTCTCTCGTGCCCTCGATCTGATGCTCACCGGCCGTTTGATCGACACGCTCGAGGCGGAGCGCATCGGTCTCGTGACTGAGATCGCTATCGAGGATGACGTGATGGTCCTGGCCCGCAAGCGGGCCCGAAAGATCTGCGAGAACGCTCCACTTGCCGTGCGCCTTACCAAGAGCGCCGCGTATCAGTCTTGGGACCTCTCCCTCGAAGCGGCACTCAACCTGGCCGCCACCTACCAGTCGATCGCACAAAACACCGAGGACCACATGGAAGGGCTCTCCGCGATGCTCGAAGGCCGCAAGCCCAACTTTAAGGGCTAGAGGGCTGACGCCGACCGACGGTGGGGCTAGGCGTACTCGTGCTCAGAACATCAGTTCGTCGGATTCACGGGTACTCGGGATATCGGCGGTCTTGGAGGCCAGAGAGCGATCGGTCGCTACTGCCGGTTCTTTGTCCGTCTCAGCATCAAGCTCCCGAGTACGATGCAACCCACGCCACCCCACTGAACGAGGCGCTCGCGCAATTGGAATTCGGCAGAGAGATAGGAATGGCTCCAGGACATGGCCACGAGCCAGTAGCCCCATGCGAAAATCCCGCAAAGGACCAGACCAAGTCCTACGCTCCACATCGCAAACCGGTTCTCCGCTTTGCCGCCTCGCAGATGGTCGCGAAGTGCAGCTAGTCCACTGTCGTGGAAGAGGAACGTCCCGCTATCTCGGTCCGTAGCGCCGCTGGCATGGTCTTCGGCGAGCAAATCCATGTACAAACGATCAAGGAAATGAGCCAATCGCTCTCGGGTCCACTCATCACCCGCGCTTAGCTCGGGGATGTGAACACTGGTTCCTCCAACCCGTCCAGCTCGCAGATGGTCGATACCTGCACGGACGCGCTGGAGCAGGTCTTCAAAGTTGTCTCCTGTGCGCATTGAACACTCCATCTGGAACCGTGCACGACAGGGTAGCCTCTACGCCACAGATCTCCAGAGGCGAGTCAGCAGGTTGCTGATCCCACCCCGCAACACCGCGCGCCCCACAAGTTTGGGACGAGCTGTAAGATGCGGACCCCTCGGGACTTGCCCGAGGACTTCGAGCCCGCAACTCCAACCACCAAAAGGTGAACCCTACCGGTGCGGGATCAGCGCCGTGCCCGCCATCGGAACCACTCGCTGCCGGAACTCCTCGATCTCCGCTCCGTCGGGTCGGAAAGCGCGAAGCGTGTAAGGCGCGTCCAGCGTGGTCGGAGGAATGCTCGGTAGGAAGTAGAGCGGCGTCGACGTTGCTGGCCCGAAGTCATCGCCGACCAGGAACGCGTCGATTTCCGTGTCGCCCATCTCCAGCAGGACTCGTCCAGCTTGTGTGAGGAAGCCGCTGCCGTCAGCGAAGCGCCCGGTGATGGTGCCGCTGGTCTCGATATCGGCTGGATCGGCGCCTACGCCGAGGTACATGAGCGCGAGGAAATCCCGGTCGAACCAGCGCAGGTCTGAGGTTACGAAAGTGTCTGCACCAGGAGCGTCGTTTTCGAAGAGCGCTAGGTCGGTGAGTGCGGCACGGTAGAGTGACGTGATCGGTGTCACGAGGCCCGGAACGTCCTGGCCACGAATCATGTAGAACTCGGTTGGCGGCGCGCAGAAGTCGAACTCTCCGCTGGGATACTCTGAGCGAGAGTGAGCGCCCGTCATCGTATCAACGTATCCTTCAGGGTTTTCCGGGGTGAGAATACGGACGGCGAGTCCGTTCACCGGATGGCTGCGCTGACCCGACAGGTTCTGGTTGGAGTCTGCCTCGGTGAGAATCGGCGCGACCGCGATGATCGAGATGTCCGCAGATCCCCCATCTCCGTCGTCGAAGACGGCGTTCAGGAGGACGGAGACTCGTCCTCCGCCAATACCGAGCACAACGGCATTTCCGGAGGTGGTGTGCGAATACTCTGAGGTGTCGTCTTCGTCCTGCGGGAGCGTAGCTGTCCGGGCGTATGTGAGGCCTTCAGCGAGGTCGAATGTGCCGCCGCGCGCCGCCTCAGGCGGTAGCGTTACGTCAAATCCAAGGCCGGATTCGGGCAGCACCACTCTTATGGAGAGTCCCTGGATGACTTCGTCGCCTACTCGGTTCTGCTGCACGAGATTCAGCGCGACGGCGCCGTTCAGAATCGTCGGCTCACTCGCCAAAATCACTCCGAGCGGACTTGTGCTGTCTCCTCTCACGGTGGCCCTGAAGAACGAACGAGCGCGGTCGGGCGTCGAATCGAAGTCGCGGAAGTTGCTGTAGCGCGGATCAAAGTGCCCGAACTCGATAGCCGATGCATCGACGAGCAGCCCGTCGATGCAGTCTGTGCGCGGAGACTCGATCAGCGCGACCTCGGCGCATCCGCCTGTTCGGCAGGTGGCTCCGCGCGTCAAAGGTGCCGCGGCGACCGCACCGAATCGGTGTGACGAGAAGAGCAGGCGGTTATCGACCGCTGGGACATCGACGCAGAGCAAGCCTGCAGCGTCGGTAGTGAATACCGAGTCAACAGGCTCGAAAGCCGAGACTTGGGAGTTCGCCACCGGCGAGTTGACCGCGTCGCGGACAACCAGCGAAACGCAGGATATGCACTCGTCCCCGAAGCAGGGCAGGTCGCTGCAACCCCCCTTCACGTTCGCGGCGCTGCTCGGGTCTAGTTCGACGCGGAAGTCGAGCTCGCAATCGGAGCAGGCGACCGTAAATTCGCGGTCGCCGACCAACGTTCCCCCGAGAGTTGCCGAGACCGTGAAGGTACCTTCGGGCAAGCCCTCTAGTACGACCGTGCTGGTAGGCGTCTCCAAGATCAACGCGATCGATCCGAGCGCGTCGCTGATCTGCAAGGACACGGCTTGAGAGGGGCAGAGGCCCGAGCGCAGGTGGAGGCGGACGCGGGCGGAGCCGGTGCCGACAGCTCGCGGGGCCGGGAGCGTAAAGGGCCGAAGGTCCTCGAACTCTTCGCAGGAGCCGGGATCACCGTCGCTCTCTTCGACCGCAAGCAGGGTGCCCGTCTCGAAGTTTTGCCCACCCAAGTAGAGCGCCACCGTCGCCACTTCGCCGGGGATCAAGCGTGGGATGTCTACCGATTCGCTGCCTACAGGGACTCCGAAGCTACCGGACTCTGCGTCCACTCGGACGACGGCGTCGGGATAGTCGGCGAAGCCAGGAACCAGCACTCGGGCGCAACCGGCATCGCGCTGGAGCGGCGTGCCAAAAGCCCACCGGGAGAGGTGGGGGATCTCGATCTCCACCAGTCCGTCGGATCCAACGACCGCCTCGTTGCCAGGCTCCTCATGCCAGACACCGGTGAGCTGATCGAGCACGTACGTGGGGAAGATCGTTCCGACATCGAACGCGCCGCCCACACTTAGTCGTGCGAGGATGGTCTCACCGTCGGTGAGCTGAAGCGGTACTCCGTTTGGATCGAGGAAGGTCAGGTCGAAGCTGCCGACTGCGTCGAGGCTCTGCGGAGTCCCATCGGTCGACATCGCCGCCGTGCCCGATGAGAGCATACCCTCGCTGAGCGTGAGTGATGCGTCGATCACGCCGTTCTCAATGCCGTCGGGCCCGGTAAGCGTGGATGCGCCGACGTTGAACGTGTGGGGGCCGGACGCGACGGAAGACCCGTCAATGCCTGCAAATTCCGTCGAGGAAGCGACAGGAATCAACGACGCAAAGTAGCGTCGTTCGATCAAGTGCGGGATCTCGATTTCCAGCGGGTTCAAGTGCGGGATTTCGATTTCCCAGAGGCCGTCCACGAACCCGCCGTTGCGAACTGACAGCGCGTAAGAGCCTGGACCCACGTGGTTGAAGACTGCGCCTCCGCGATCATCGGTGACGGCCGCGCTGGTGTTGAGGAAGATCGTCGCTCCACGCTGCGGAGCTCCAGCTCCATCCGTCACATAGACGAAGACCTTGTGCTCGACCGCGTTGTACTCCAGCGGCGGGTCGCTGATCGGGGTCTCTGACTCAGCGTCCTCAGCGTCCTCAGCGTCCTCAGCGTCCTCAGCGTCCTCAGCGTCCTCAGCATCGGGATCAGTGTCCGGCGCGTCAGGATTCGTGTCGGTATCTGGCTCTCCGACCTCGGCATCTTCGGCCGTATCTCCGGCTGTGTTTGGATCGGTGTCGATGTCTGCGGCGTCGGGTCCTACGTCCGGATTCGTCGACACATCCGTGTCCGCCGGTTCGATGTCCGGCTGGGGTGTCTCATCTTGCTTTCCGCAGCCGGCTAGGAGCAGAACTGCGCTTATGAGGAAGGAGAGTCGGTAATTCATGGTACCCGATCGTATCCAAAGTGGTGTGGACCCCCGGTAGGTCCTTCGTCTTGTCCCGGCTGGCCCCCATGAGCCAACGCGCCAACGCTAGCAGCTTGATTCCTGCTTGCACAGAGTAGGTGGGGCCCCGCTTCTGCCAGCAATGAGTGCTGTTTGGCGCTTCAGCGCGGACAAGTGCTCGCGTATCGAACGTGCGAACCGATCTGGCGCTCTAGCCGAACGAGCGCGCGAGTCGGAAGCCGATGTCTGAGCGGCGTGTGTTGCGCGGCAGACCGCGCCGAACGGCACATCGGATCCACTGAGAGGCGTCGTACCAGCCGCCGCCTTTGTCGACTCGGAACGAGTCTTGTGTAGCGTCATCGACGGTTGCGGGGAGGCCGCCGTTCTCTGTCCGGGGGCCGTCCGCATCCCACGTGTTGGCGCACCAGTCGGAAACGTTCCCGGCGGCGCCTCGCATGCCATATGGAGACTCGTCGATCGGGTATGTGTCGACGCACTGAAGCAGCGGCGCGGCAGAATGCGACTCGCGCATGCAGCACCAGGAGGGGTCTGCAAAGTCGCCCCACGGATGGTAGCGGCCGTCCGTTCCCCGAGCGGCCTTCTCCCACTCCAGCTCGTGAGGCAGACGCCACGGGAGCCCCGTGGACTCAGCGCGCCAGCGCCCGAACTCGGCCGCGGAGTCCCAGTCCAATTGAACGACTGGCCAATCGAGGTTCCACATGTCTCCGTCGCCGTCTGCTTGCAGACAGAACCAGCGATCATCGGTGCGGCCGTAGATGAGCGCGCCCAGGGTTTCGCCGCTGGCGGCGCGCTCACGCGGCGCAGCCCGTAACGCGAGCTCCTCGTCGCCGTTGCGCACAAGCGCGTTTAGAAACTCGAGGTACTGGCGGTTCGTGACTGGGTAGCGGTCGATGACGAAGCCCTCCAGCCACACGCGCTCCGCCGGCGCACTGTTCGCTGCGCCCGTGTCGCCGCCGCTGTGGAACCAGCCTGCGGGCACGTACACCTCTGCCCTCGCGATCGCGTTCTTCTCGGGTAGTCGGAGCGAAGCGGCCTGCCGAGCGCCGGGCCGTCGGAAATCGACATGCTCTTTGCGCGCGACGTGCACCGGCAGCCTGACTTCGTCGCAGCCTCTGGCGCGAACCACCAGAAGGTAGGCGCCCATCGGTAGGGCGACGCGCTTCAGAGGAGTGGCCCCCAACGTCCGTTCGAAGACGGGCGCGAAGCGGCGGTGCCGCTCTTCGTAGCGGTAGAGGTCGACGAGTGCACTGCTGGGCTCCGTGATCAACGTCAGCGCACCATCGCCGATCAGGTACGAGTCCAACTCGATACGTTCGGGAAGGTTCTCGGGGAGTGAAGCGACGTGAACACGCAGACGGTTCTCGGCGCGAGCCGCCTCATCCAGGTTGCGCGCGGCCTCTGCCGTAGCGTGCTCGTGTCGATACCGTTGAGCTAGGGCGATATGCGCCTCCGGCAGATCGGGGGCGTGGGCGAGGGCGCCATGAAGGAGTAACTCGGCCTCGATCTCCTCCTGTTTGGCTCGTCGGTCCAGCTGTTCGGCCTCGGCCTCCAGGGCCCATCCAGCTGCCTTTTGGGCTTCCGGCGCCCAGACTGGGACTTCTTGCATGGCGGCTTCTGCCTCGGCCTTGATCTCAAGTGACTCTGAGCGCAGCTCTTCGGCCCGCGGTCCACGAGAGAGCGCGTCTTCCACGATCTCCAAGGCGCGATCGCGCTGCGCGACACCTTCAAGCCACGCCGCAACTTCCACCGAGAGCTCCTGCGCGTTCGGGTATCGGTCGTCTCGCTCGCGCGCCATCGCGCGGTTGCAGACCTTGGCGAGGTCTGCCGGGATTGGGCCAGCGTTGATCCCGACGTCGTCGATCCGCGATCGGTTGAATGCGACGGCAGCGAACTCCCTGACCGGGATAGGCGGCGGCGGTCCCTTGACGATCATGTCGATAACCTCACGCCCGGTCGGAGCGTTGTAGGGAGGTCCGCCGTTGAGGATCTCGTACAGTATCGCACCGAGAGAATAGACGTCCGAACGCTGATCGATCTCTTGAATGCGACCGCTCGCCTGTTCGAGCGACATGTAGATTGGCGTACCCGCGATCGTTCCGTCTCGGGTGGCGCGGCTGTGCCGATCCGCGATCACAGGGGTTTCGCTTGACTCTAAGAGGCTTACGCCGAGCACCTTTGCGAGGCCCCAGTCCAGCACGATGACCTCACCGTGCCGTCCGACCATGATGTTTGCAGGCTTGAGGTCGCGATGGATCACACCGCGGCTATGAGCGTAGGCAACGGCATCACACGCTTGGCGGAACGCGGCGATCACACGCCGGAAGGTCCATCCTCGAGAGGTCGCGCGCCAGCGGCCCGGCTCGGCCACAGTATGAAGGTCAGCGATGACGTCCTTTAACGTTCCGCCGGTCACTTCCTGCATCGTGAAATAGACCTGACCTTGGGGGTCGGAGCCGATCTCAAAGATGGGTAGGATGCCCGGATGCTGCAGCTGTGCGGTGGTCTGCGCTTCCTCGACGAAACGGTTCACCGCCTGAGGGTTGTCCATTATTTCCGAGCGCATGACCTTCATCGCCATCGATCGGTTTAGAGATGGATCGCGTACGCGGCGGACCACCCCCGTCGCTCCGCTGCCAAGCAATCCCTGGTCCTCATAGGACCGGAGCCGACCTGGCGGCAGAAGACGCGAGGGTAGCTTCGTCTCGGCGGTGATCGACCCATAGGTCGGAGCCGAGCTAAGTGTCGCGCCGGAGCCCGGCTGAAGGCTGTCGCTGCAGGCCCGTCGGACCAAAAGCAACAATTCGCTGACCGCCTCGGTTCCCAATCCGTGGCGATCCGCGAATTCGCTGATCTCGTCGAGGAGCACTAGCTACCCTCGCTATCGTTCGTTCGGTGAATCACGTCGCGAGATGTTATCACGCGACGACGATTCAATCGAACGAGCTAGCCGCGCCGGCGACGACGAAGCGCGACGAGCGCTCCGATGCCGAAGAGCCACATCGGGCTCGGAGCACTTGAGGTCGAGTTGCACTTGCAGCCGCCTCCGGAGACCGCGCCATCAAGGCCCGGTGTCCCGTCGGCGTTCGTAACACACTCGCTCGAGCAGGCGCCGGCTGTGTCGTCGTCGTTTCCGTCCGCGTCATCGCACTCCTCACCGGAGTCCACGACTCCGTCGCCGCAGAACGGCGCGGTGCAGTCGGTGCGGCATGCGTCGCCGGCCTCGTCGTCGTTGTCGAAGCCTTCGTCACACTCTTCAGAAGAGTCTGTCGTGCCGTCGCCGCAGGCCGCCTCAACACAGGTGGTGCGGCATGCATCCTGGAGCAAGTCGTTGTTGCTAGTCCCGTCGTCGCACGCTTCACCGTCGTCGAGTACGCCGTCACCACAAGTGGCTAGGGCGCAATTGGTACGGCAGGAGTCCGCGTCCTCATCGTTGTTCTCGTCACCGTTGTCACAGCCTTCGCCAGTGTCGATTGCGCCGTCGCCGCAGGAGGGGGCCTCACAGGTGGTTCGGCACGCATCGCCGTCTTCGTCGGAGTTGTCGTCGCCGTCGTCGCAGTCCTCACCGAGGTCCGCGACACCGTCTCCGCAGAATGCGTCCTCGCAGCTGGTGCGGCACGCGTCGGCGTCGTCGTCGGAGTTATCATCGCCGTCATCGCAGGCCTCACCCGAGTCTGTCGTACCGTCGCCACAGAACGCTGCGCCACAATCGACACGGCAGGCATTGGGAGCGAAGTCGCTGTTGGCAACACCGTCGTCGCAGAACTCGGTGTCGTCGATCGTGGCGTCACCGCAGCGTGCGACCGTACAGGTGGTACGGCACGCATCTGGGGTGTCATCGGAGTTGTCGACGCCATCGTCGCACTCCTCGCCTTCGTCGAGTGTTCCGTCACCGCAGCTCGAGAGCGTGCAGGTTATACGGCAAGCGCCGGGCTCCGTGTCCGAGTTGTCGGCCCCATCGTCGCAGAGCTCGCCCGGGTCGACGATCCCGTCGCCACAGCCAGAGAGGCTGCAGGTCGTGCGGCATGCGCCAGCCTCGACATCTGAGTTGCCCGCTCCTTCGTCACACACTTCGCCGTCATCGATGATGCTGTCGCCACACGATGCAGGTACGCAGGTTGCGCGGCAGGCATCGGCGAGGACGTCTGAGTTGTCGGCGCCTTCGTCGCACTCTTCGCCGTCATCCAACGTACCGTCGCCACAGGTGGCGAAGGTGCAGGAGGTACGGCATGCGCCGGCATCTGTGTCTGAGTTGTCGCCGCCGTCGTCGCAGAGTTCGCCGGAGTCGATGACACCGTCGCCGCAGGAAGCGCGCTCGCAGGTGGTTCGACACGCGCCGGCGTTCTCGTCCGAGTTGAGGCCGCCATCATCACAGACTTCGTCGTCATCAATCGTTCCGTCGCCGCAGCGGGACAGCGTGCAGCTGATTCGACAGGCGTTGGCGGTCGTATCGGAGTTGTCGGCGCCTTCGTCGCACTCTTCCCCGTCGTCCAGGGTGCCATCACCGCAGTTGGAGAGAGCGCAGGTCGTTCGGCACGCGCCGCCGACGATGTCGGAGTTCTCGTCCCCCTCATCGCACGTCTCGCCAGCGTCGATCACGCCGTCGCCGCAAACGGAGCGCTCGCAGGTGCTGCGGCAGACGTTCGGCTCGGTGTCGGAGTTGAAGCCGCCGTCGTCGCAGGACTCGCCCGTGTCGATCACGTCGTCACCGCAGGAAGCGATGACGCAGGTGCTGCGGCAGGCGTCCAAGACGGTGTCGGAGTTCAGAGAGCCATCATCGCACTGCTCGCCGACATCGATGACGCCGTCACCACAGGTCGCGAAGGTGCACGAGTTACGGCAAGCGCCTGGCTCGGTGTCGGAGTTGTCGGCTCCGTCGTCGCAGAGCTCACCGGGGTCGATGGTGTCGTCACCGCAGCTGGCTCGCGCGCAGGACGAGCGACAGGCGCCTGCCTCCAAGTCGGAGTTCAGAGAGCCATCATCACATGATTCGTCGGCGTCGATCACGTTGTCACCACAGGAGGGCAGCGTGCAGGTCAGGCGGCAGGAGTTGGACCGTGAGTCCGAGTTGTCCGCTCCGTCGTCGCACTCTTCGCCATCGTCCAGAGCGCCGTCACCACAGCTCGCGAACGAGCAGGTCGTTCGGCAAGCACCTGGCGCCGTGTCCGAGTTGTCCGCTCCGTCGTCGCAAAGCTCGCCCGGGTCGACGACCGCGTCGCCGCAGACCGGAGGTGAGCAGTCCGTACGGCAGGCTCCCGGAGACGAGTCCGAGTTGTCCGCTCCGTCGTCACAGGTCTCGGTCGCGTCGACCGTTCCGTCACCGCAGGAGGCCAAGACACAGGTCGTGCGGCAGGAGTCGGCGCCGGTGTCGGAGTTCGCTCCGCCATCGTCGCATTCCTCTCCCACGTCGACCGTTCCGTCACCGCAGGTCGCGCGTGTACAGGTCGTTCGGCAAGCACCGGGTAGGGTGTCTGAGTTGGCTCCACCGTCATCGCAAAGCTCGCCAGGATCGATAACCCCGTCGCCGCAAGCGGAGCGCTCACAGGTCGAGCGGCAAGCGCCGGGATTCACGTCCGAATTGATCCGTCCGTCGTCGCACGATTCGCCAGCGTCGATGACGTTGTCACCGCAGCTGGGATCCACGCAGGTCTCGCGGCACGAATCCGACTCGGTGTCGGAGTTGTCGGCACCGTCATCGCAGGCCTCGCCCGCGTCTTCGACGCCATCGCCGCATGTCGCGAACGAGCATATGGTTCGACAGGCGCCCGCCTCGGAGTCCGAGTTGTCGGCACCGTCGTCGCAAAGCTCGCCCGGATCAACGACCCCGTCGCCACAGTCAGACGGGACGCAAATGGTACGGCAAGCGCCGGCAGCACTGTCGGAGTTGAGGACGCCATCATCGCAAGACTCACCGGTGTCGATCGTTCCGTCGCCGCAAGAGGGCAGCGTACAAGTGGAGCGACAGGCGTTTGTTCGGGTATCGGAGTTGTCGACGCCGTCGTCGCAGGCCTCGTCCGCGTCCACGATGCCGTCGCCGCAGCTGGCGAACGTGCAGGTGGTTCGGCACGCGCCCGGCGCGGAGTCCGAGTTGGCAGCGCCGTCGTCGCAGAGCTCGCTTGGGTCCACAGCGCCATCGCCGCAGGAGGCGCGCTCGCAAGTGTTTCGGCACGCACCGGGGTCGGTGTCCGAGTTCAGGGCTCCGTCGTCGCAGGCTTCGCTTGCGTCGATGACCGAGTCACCACAGCGGGGAAGCGTACAGGTGGTTCGGCACGCGTCGCCGTCGATGTCGGAGTTGAATCCGCCATCATCACACTCCTCACCGGCGTCCAGCACGCCGTCGCCACAGTTGGCGAACGTGCAGACGGTTCGGCATGCGCCCGGGATTGTGTCCGAGTTGGCCGCGCCATCGTCACAGAGCTCACCGGAGTCGAGGATTCCGTCGCCGCAGATCGGCTCGGCGCAGTCGGTTCGGCAGGCGTCTGGGTCAGTGTCTGAGTTCAGTGGACCGTCGTCGCAGGACTCGCCCGTATCGACGACGTCGTCGCCACAGCGCGACGGCCGGCAGGTAAGTCGGCAAGCGTCTCGACGGGTGTCGGAGTTCAGGACTCCCTCATCACAGGCCTCATCACTGTCGACCACGCCGTCGCCGCAACCGGAGAGTTCGCAATCGGTTCGGCAGGAGTCGGCATCGGTGTCCGAGTTGAGCGCACCGTTGTCGCATCCCTCCCCTGGGTCGACGATGTCGTCACCGCAGCTGGAAGGCTCGCAGGTGGTACGGCAGGCGCCTGAAGCGGTGTCGGAGTTGAGAGTGCCGTCGTCGCAGCTCTCGCCAGAGTCGATCACGTTGTCGCCGCACGATGAAGGCTCGCAGCTGGTTCGGCAGGAGTCAGCGGAAATGTCCGAGTTCCCCGGACCGTCATCGCAAATCTCGCCACCGTCGCGGACGTTGTCGCCGCAGAAGAACTGGTCACAGGTCGTACGGCAGGCGTTGGGGCTCGTGTCGGAGTTGAGGGCGCCTGCATCGCATTCCTCAGTCGAGGCATCGAGGATTCCGTCGCCACAGCTCGGGTTCTCGCAGGTGGTCCGGCAGGTATCGCCCACGACGTCGCTGTTTCGCGGTCCGTCGTCACAGGCTTCGCCGCCATCCAGCACGTCATCGCCGCAGAACGCGCTTCGGCAGTCGCGACGGCAAGCGTCGCTGACGATGTCCGAGTTGGCCGAGCCCTCGTCGCACTCCTCGCCCGCGTCAGCGACGCCGTCGCCGCACAGAGGAAGGTCGCAGCTGGTTCGACATGCGCCCGGCGTGGTGTCCGAGTTGCCCGCGCCGTCGTCGCACTCTTCTGTGGTTGGGTCGAGGACGCCATCTCCGCAAATGGGCAGCAGGCAGCTTGTTCGGCATGCGTCGGGGCTGCTGTCCGAGTTGAAGTCACCATCGTCACACTGCTCGCCACCGTCGATGACGTTATCGCCACAGCTGGGAAGCTCACAGGCCTCGCGGCAGGCGTCGGTGAGAACATCCGAGTTCATGACGCCGTCGTCGCACGCTTCGCCGCTGTCGACGATTTGGTCGCCGCAGGTCGGCGCTCGGCAGGTCAGGCGGCAGGCATCCGGGTTGATGTTGGAGTTCCCCGGACCGTCGTCACATTCCTCGCTGGGGTCGAGAATTCCGTCACCGCAGCTTGAGCCCGCGCAGTTGGTTCGGCATGCGCCCGGGACTGTGTCCGAGTTGGCAGCGCCGTCGTCGCACAGTTCGCCCGCGTCGATGACGCCATCGCCACAGGTCGGGAAGTCGCAGGTCGTACGGCAAGCGTCCGCGCCGGCGTCGGAGTTCAATGAGCCGTCGTCGCAGTCCTCACCACTGTCGACGGTGGAGTCACCGCACGACGCCGGCTGGCAGGTCGAGCGACAGGCGTCCGCGCCGAGGTCTGAGTTTGCGAATCCGTCGTCGCAGCCTTCGCCAGTGTCGAGTGCGCCGTCGCCGCAAACAGGCAGGCGGCAGCTAGTTCGACAGGCGTCTGGAGCGGTGTTCGAGTTGGCCGAGCCCTCGTCGCACTCCTCGCCGTCGTCGACGACTCCGTCGCCACACGATGCGCGGCTACAGGTCGTTCGGCATGCGCCCGGCTCGGAGTTCGAGTTCAAAGCGCCATCGTCGCAGCTCTCGCCTGTGTCGATCACGTCGTCGCCACAGGAAGAAGGTGCACAATCTTCACGGCACGCGTTGGGCGTGATGTCTGAGTTCAGCACGCCATCATCACAAACCTCGGCCAGGTCGATCACTCCATCGCCGCAGAAGGCGGGGGTGCAGTCCAATCGGCATGCACTCGCCGCGGAGTCCGAGTTGCCAGCGCCTTCGTCGCAGAGCTCATCGGCGTCGACGGTTCCGTCGCCGCAGCTCGGGAATGAGCAGTCGTTCCGGCACGCGTCCGCCGCGGTGTCTGAGTTCAGACCACCGTCATCACACTCCTCGCCTCCGGTAATGAAGTCGTCACCACAGATCTCGGTCGTGAAGCGAATCGTCAGCTCGTCCGAGAGAGTTGCTTCATTGAAGGAGTATTGCAGTGATGTGCCGGCCCCAGAATCAATTCCGACCGTGCCCGAGACGCCGCTATCGGCGAACGTGAACGAGTGGTTGACGTCGGTGTAGTGGTACTCGATCGCATTGGTGCCTTCTTCCAGCTTCATCTGGAAGCTGACGCCCTGATAGAGGAAGCAGATGAAACCGTTGCAGGACGCGATGACGTCGTTCCAGGTGACGAGGAACGTACGGTTCGGCGCGGTCCCCGTGACCTCCCAGCCAATCTCTGCGCTAGCGGACGCCGAGGGCTCCCAGTTGTCCCACCAAATGTAGGCAGCGGGAGTGCTCGCTGCAGGGGCATCGAGAGCGACATTTGCACCGCTTTCGACCGGAGCGCCGAAGCCAACCACGCCGTTATCGCCAATGAAGACGCTGTTGTAGTTCACGCCGTAGAACGTGAACGTAAACGGCAGCGCTACTTCGTTGGAGCACTCGTCACAGCCTGACGTGGGATCCACATTACTGACGAGCTCGCGCTCGTAGGTGGGACCGCCGTCTTCGCCAGAGTCGATGTAGGAGTATCCGAAACCGTCCGGGCCACCCGTTGCGGCGTAGGCGTTAGAAGTGGTGGCGGCGAGAGCGACAACGAGGGTCGCGATAATGCCAAGCGATCGCATAGCGTCGGTCGTGGTGTTGAGAGGTAATACGAGAAGGCATCCTATCCCGCTCACCACTGATTCGGAAGCGAAAGGGGGACTTTGGGGGAGTTTCGGAACGGTGAAGCTCCTCGATTTCGCGGAAGCTCTCGAGAAATCGCTCTGATCTAGAAGTGCAGCGTTGTGCCGCGGCCCCCAAATGCGGGGCGCCGTGGCGAGAACAGCAACTCCGGCCGACGCCGCGCGCCTTCCAACGCAATTCTTGGCCGCCTGGCGAGTGGTCGCCGATTCGGATCAGCGACCGCCGAAACAGGCTCACCTGATCCGAATCGCCTGCTCGCGCACTACTAGGTGTTCGCTGCCGTCTCGGCCGCGAGCATCCCATAGGTAATCGCTGGGGAAATCGTCCCTCCAGCTCCTGGGTAGGTTCGGCCCATGACGCTCGCCGTGGTGTTGCCGCAGGCGTAGAGGCCCTCGATCGCCGTTCCGTCCTCGCGCAGTACTTCCGAGCCGTCGCTCACGACCAAACCACCCTTCGTTCCAAGATCGCCTGGATACACCGCGATCGCGTAGAACGGCGCCGAGTCGATCGGCGCAAGGTTCGGGTTGGGCGTCACCCGATGGTCGCCATAATACCGATCCGAAGCTGACTCGCCGCGGCCAAAGTCCTCGTCCACGCCTGTCTTTGAGAACCCGTTCTGTCGGTCGACAGTCGCTTGCAGCGTGTCGGCCGGAACTCCAAGCTTCTCAGCCAGCTCGGCCAGAGTCGGAGCGGAGTAGAGGAACTTACCATCGCGATACCGTCTCGGAATCGCCGCGTCGGGCATTGCGTAGCCTGGAGCGATCGGGCCCACCGGGTACTTCTTACGGAAGTCGGCGTCGAAGACGAGCCAAGCCGGGATCGTCGCCCCGGTCTTGTCGTTGTCGGCGTACATATCGATAACGACGTCGATATAGGGAGCAGCCTCATTGCAGAACCGGTTGCCATGCTTGTTCACGAAGATGCCGCCTGGGCAGTTCTTCTCAACAACTAGTACCCATGCGAACTCGGATTTCGGGACCATCGTCACTGGCGTCCACCAGGCCTCTTTCATCAGGTCGACCGTTCCGCCTGCGGCGAGCCCCAATTGGATGCCGATACCAGTGTCGTAGGGGTTTCCGGCGTGCCACCGTGTCTCAATCGGATCACGCTGGTACTTATTCCGCATCTCTTGGTTACGTGAGAATCCACCCGCAGCGAGGACCACGCCCTTCGACGCGCGAATCCGAATCTCCTTCCCATCGCGAGTCACCACCGCTCCGCAGACTCGACCACCCTCGATGATCAACTCCGTCGCCGGGGTGTTGAGCCAAAGATCGACGTCCTTTTCCAACATGGTGTGTCGGAGTCGGCCGGCGAGCGCGTTTCCGCAGGTTAGATCCGTATCGCGGCCAAATCGGCGTCGTTTCGACGAGCGCAAAAAGTAGCGGAAGACCAGCCACATCATCAGCAGCTTCGTCCGCCAACCGCCAGCCAGCATCGTGTGCGCTTGGGCGGCCGTGATGCCGAATTTACCGAGAATCTGTGATTGGGGATGCGGCCGGCGTAGGTGCTGGAGCTCATTCCCGAGCTTTGTACCGTCGAACGGGCGCGACTCCATCGAGCGCCCGCCTGGTTTTCCTCCCGGCTCCTCGGGATAGTAGTCGGTGTATTTCACCAGCGGATCGAAACGGAGGGTCGTCTCCGACTCGAACCACGTCACCATCCGCTGAGAGTTCTCCAGGTACGCTTTGAGCCGAGACTCCTCGATCTCGCCCTTGGTGATCGCCTTCAGGTAGTCCAGTGCTTCGGCATCTGTATCGGGGATCCCGGCCTCGCTGATCTTTGAGTTGTTCCCAACCCAGCAGACCCCACCGGACATCGCAGATGAGCCGCCGTAGTGCTCGCTCGCCTCGATGACGAGCGCGTTCATCCCCAAGGATTGGGCACGAATTCCGCTGGCCATGCCGCCTGCGCCTGCCCCTACTACAAGGAGATCTACGTCGATTGTCTCTGTCACGGCTCACCTAGGAACGTTGAAACTAGAACATGTTCTAGTTTCGTTCCCAAGGAACCTCAAGACCCCAAGCAACCTCAAAACGGCTGACGACAGCTGCTCAGACGAAACGCGTAACGTGAGTGCCCAGCGTGCTCGGGACCTACTCGACCGCGATTGCGCAGATACCCGGGCTGGGTTCCGTTTGCTCGCGCCATCCTTCGCTAGTGCGCTCGATGGTGGATCCCGGTGCCACATCCGGTGCGGTTGGCTCAGCGAACGGGGTCCCATCGATATCGATGAACCCATCCTCGTTGTTCCCACCGTAGACGACGGCGTCGAGTGGCGTGGCGTCGCCGCCGAAGATACCGATCGCATCTGCACGTGTTCCGGAGTTTTGGATGTCCGGCGAGAAGTCCTGCTCCAGATCGTAGATCGGACTGCCGTTTGAGGCGTCCGAATTTGCTCCACCGACGACAAAGCAGCCGCCCGGAGGAACCGTTCCGCTGAGTGCGTAGCTCGAGTTGTCGTAGGTTGCGCCGCCATAGCCGAGCGAGAGCGTGCTGAGGTCGATCGGGGTCCCGGTACCGTTGTAGAGCTCGACCCACTCCCAGCCATCGTCGCCGGCGGAGCCAGTGTCCGCGTCGTAGAAGACCTCAGAAAGCACGAGCCCAGTGCTCGCCGATTCGCTGACAGTGACGTCGAACTCCAATGAGTCACGAGCGCCGATGACCTCGATCGTCGTCTCACCCAACTCCAAACCAAGAACTGGGAGCGAGACCATCGTCTCGAACTCGGCGGCCGAGACCGTGCTCACCGAGGAAACAGTGACTCCGTCGAGGAAGATGTCATAGGTGGCCGTTACGCCCGGAGGCACTGGGAACTCGAGTTGGATTGCCACGACGATCTCAGCGTCCACCAAGGTGACGGGCACCTCGGGAAGACTGCCGATCGGCGCGGGTTCTTCGTCTACTCCGATGGACCATCCAGGAATCTCCCAGCTCTCTCCGTCAAATTCAACCGTGATTGTGCCGGCCTCGGTGGTGTCGTCCGCAGTGAACGGGACGACGGCCTCGAACTCACCCTCGGGAATGACGATCTCGCTCGGTGCGGTCAGCGCGGTGGCCGACACTTCGACGCTGATGGTCGCGCCGCCGACCGGCGCGGGCCGGTCGATCGCTACCATCAGGGGTCCAGGCGTGTAGGGATCACCATCAACCGTGCCACCGAGAACAAAGGCAGCGTCTATGTTTGCGGGTAGTAGACGCGGAGGGCGCGAGACGACGAAGGTGACGTCTTCGGCGTCGCGCGGCTCCAGCTTGTGGTTCGCCCGATGGAACTGAACGATGCCGCGCAGGCCAAGCACCTCGCCGTCCTCCGGGAACGGTGTGATCAGGTAGAACTGGTCGTTTACGCGGAGTGAGTCCTCGAGGATGAACTCGAAGACCTCCCCGCCTTCGTCGCCTCCTGGGGCCGGAGCAGCGTCGGTGACTTCAGCGTCGGAAACTTCGACGAGCACGCCCTCAAGTGCTTCGGCACGGTCGCCACCCGTGGCGACCTCAATCGGAGCGACCGCGATCGGCGCAGGGTCTTCGAGGCCAGACTCCAATATCTCCCATGCGCTCGGGCCCGAGAGCTGAATCTGGCCGAAGAAGGTGCTCACGTTACCGGACACGCGAATGATGTCGCCCCGTGCGACCTCTCCGAGCATGTCGCCACCGTGGTAGATCACGATGCCGCTGAAGTCGGCGCCTAAGACCGGGTCGCGGTCTGCTTCCGGCACCTGAATGAAGAGCCGATTCTCACCGATCACGGTGACCTGCCCTACGATCTCTGCAGCGATGCCTTCAGAGGCGATTCCTTGCTTGATGTCGTAGATGGTGAAAGTACAGGCGGCTCCATCCGGGTTGGATTCGAGCGGGCAGGCATCGCAGTCGTCGCCAACTCCATCTTCGTCGAAATCGACCTGCTCGGGGTTCGGATTGTCCGGGCAGTTATCGAGCAAGTTGTCGACTCCATCTGCGTCGCGGTCATCTGGGTTTGGCGCAGAACAAGCGGTCGTATCAGCCTCGAGTGGGCAGGGGTCACAGACGTCGCCGTCGCCGTCGCTGTCGTGGTCTGCCTGAACTCCGCCGTCTACCGGGCGGATCGCGTTGAAGATTGAGGGGCAGTTGTCGGCGTCGTTCGCGATGCCATCGCCATCAGAGTCCGTGTCCGTCGGGACGCCATCGAACTCGCCGGTGCGGAACGGAACGCAGCTCGGCTCGTCCGTGGGAACGCCGCAGAAGAATGCATCGTATGAAAACTGGTTTTCGCTCGCCAATGTGGCGAACGAATCGGCTACCTCGGCGGGAACGCAGATCGTCGCGTCCATTCCGCAGACGCCGCCGGGCACGGCCTCGCAGCTCTCAGTGCCTGGGAGCAAGTCCATCACGTCGGACTCACCATAAAGCGGCTCTCCGCCGCGGAGGACGAGGAGGACGTTCTGGTTCTCTGCGTTGATGATTGCTCGATACGGATTCGGTGCACCGGCGCCGTCGTAGATCGCGATGTCGCCGACCAAGCCTTCGTCGATTGCGCCGAGCGCGTCGTCGACCTTCAGCGCGGCGGCGGTGTCGAGAGTCGCCATCTGCCAGAGTTCTTGGTCGTCAAAGAATCGTCCGTAGTGGTCGCGGTTCATTCGGTCGGCACACGCCAACTCGCGCCCCATGTGGATCGAGCCGCTCGCGGTCCAGTCCGTGCCCAAGCCCACCTGGATGCCCATGTTTCGGAACATCGTGACCTGGGCGGTGTGCCCGTAAAGCGCGATGTTGGATCGCGGCGACCAGATCACAGAGGTCAACTCGCCGGCGGCGACGGAGGCGTCGATCGCGCGGAGCCCGATCATATGCACAAACGTGCTCTGGCTCTCGGTCAGGTCCACGCCACCTCGGTCGGTGGAGCTGAGGCAGAGGAACTCGTTGCGCGCCTCGTCATCGATGCCCTCGGAAACATGCGCGAGGTAGCAATCTGCCTCCAACACATCAGGGGTCTCGGCGTCTGGGTAGGAGCAGTCTGCGGTCCGCAGTTGACCGCCGGTGTCGCCCAGAGGAAAGGTGTCATAGTCGACATCGCCCTGACCGAGCTCATTCGCGTCCGCCGATCGGTCGAGGTTTCGGAGCCATCCAGGGGCGCCACCAGAGCCAGCGACGGAGGTGGTTCCGATCATCACCTGTCGCATTTCTCCCCACGCGACGCGCAACGCACTGGAATCCCCGGGCACACTGATGCTGCCGTGCCCACGAATTCCTCGTCGCCAGTCGTGCCGGTGATCGAACCGCTCGTCGCCGACGTCTGCCGGCGCGTTGTCCGTAAACGTCAGGTGGTCGTGACCATTCACGAGTCCCGGCGAGATCACGCCGTCGGGACAGGTGACGACAGTCGCGTCGCCTGCCTGATCGGCGCAGTTGCACCCCACACACTCAATTCGCCCGTCCGCGTCGATGAGAACCGAGCCGCCTTCGTAGATCGTGTCCGGCGCAAGCACGTCGCCGCGCAAGAGCAAGGCCGAACTGCCTGCTTCTACCTGGCAGCGCGAGTCCACAGTGATCGCGAGTTCTTCGCAGAACTCAGTCGGTCCTGGAGTTACGTCGGGTGTAGCGTCTCCCCCATCGTCTTGGGAATCTGCGGCGTCATCCGCGTCCGAAGCGGTATCCGCCCCGCTGTCGGCAACATCATTGGTACCGACGTCGCCGCCAGTTTCCCCCGATGGGCCGATCGGTGTCGGGTCATCGCCGCAGGCGGAGAGGGCAAGCAGCGCCGGGAGAATCGCGAGTCGGAGTCCGTTCTTCATTTTGTTCTGCAAAATCGGGGATTTGGGTCCCAAAACCGAGGTGGGCCGTGTTTTTTACACGAGCAGCCGTTTGGGGCCTAACGAAAAGTTGTCAACTTCCGGTCTCTCGGTTCGGTGCGGATTTGGTAGTGAGTTGGCAGAGATGCAGGGAACTGTTAGCCTCCTCGGCATACTTACGGGTCCGTGGGGGATGGTACGCAGAACGCGGCGGCTGGAATTTGAGTTCGCCTCGTACTAGCTGGCGTGCATGAATGATCCGACATGGCCAGAAGACGCGACCAAGGACCGACTTGTTGGAGAGTGGTCCTTCTGGCAGCGGAAAGGCGGCCACCGAACGAGTACGGACGATCTCCTGACGGCCTGGGCTGCTGCGCAGAACGCCGGCCCAAGCGTCGCGCGCTACTTGGATCTTGGATGCGGGATCGGCTCTGTCCTGCTGCAGACGGTCTCCGCGGTCCGACCCAACGAAGCGGTGGGCATCGAAGCCCAAGAGCAGAGTGCCTTGATGGCTCGGCGGAGCATCGCTGAGCTGCCGGAAGGCACGCCGCCGATCGAGGTGCGGTTTGGCGATCTGAGAGATTTGGAGGCGGCGGAACTCGGGCTATTCGAGTTGATCACCGGCTCCCCTCCGTACTTGCCGGAGGGCACGGGCATTGTGTCGCCCGACCCACAGCGAGCGGCGTGCCGATTCGAGCTGCGGGGCGGGATCGAAGCATACTGCGAGTCGGCGGAAAGGTTTTTGACGGACGCAGGCCAGTTCTTCGTCGTGTTCCAAACGCAGTGGGACGAGCGTGTTCTGGCAGCAGGGGCCGCCGCGAACTTGCACCTACGGTGGCGAGCCGACGTCCGAACTCGCGTCGACCGGCCCGCGCCGTTTCTGACGGTGTACGGGTTTCAGAAGCAACCAGGGCCGTGCGCCACAGTCGAGTTTGCGACTCGCGACAGCGATGGTGAGCTGACCCCCGAGTATCGGGCCGTCGGCACTACTCTCGGGCATGTCTGGCGCTAGGGTCCGACAGTCTCATCGGCTCCAGCGGGCCCGAACGCACTCCTTGCCCGCTCCGCGGCCACGATCCTATAAGGCGCGGACTCACACTCCTTGAGATCTATGCGTTTCCTGGCCCTAGTACCGCTTCTCCTCGTCATGGTCGCTGCTCCCGCAGTGGCACAAGACATCTCGTTGACCCTCGGCGAAGGCAACGGCGCGAGCGTCTCGGTGACTGCCGAAAACACCTACGAGTTCGACGTGACCTTGGTCAACGTGCGGATCTCGCTGGAAGAAGCGGCCGGCAGCACCGTGCATTACTACAGCGCCGATGGACTCAGCGAAGCACTGGCTCCGGGGGCAAGCTGGGAGGGCACACTGACCTTCGCTCAGGATGACGGCACGCTGCCCGATGAGTTCGTCGACTGGGCAAACTACCAACGTCTTTCCGCAGCTTTAGCCGTAGATATCGACTCGTTCGCCCCGGCGGTCGAGGCCGCGATTGCCGCAGACGATTGGGACCAGATGGGAGAGCAGCTCGCGTTCGTTCGGAGCCGGATTCCACCAATCTCTCGTGCCGCTCGCTTCCATGAGTCTCAGGTCGCCGCTACCGGGATGGACGTGAACCGCTACTTCAATCTCGAGCGAATGGACGCGATGCGCGAGAGCGTCGAGGACGCGATCTGTGACAACGCCTCGAATCAGGTCATCAACCTCCGCGGATCTCAGGACTCGAAAGAGGAAGCTTACAACTTGCTCAGCGAGCGGATTCGCGAGTTTCGGCTTCACATCAACTGCATGAACCCGGCGGGTAAGCTAGCCGCGGCTCGCATGCTGATCGCCGGCGATCGCCCGCAAGACGCACTGCTCTTCAAGGAGACGGACGAAGAGGGGAACCTGCTCCCAGAGTGGGTCCCGATCTACACCCTCGCTAACCTAGCGCTCGCGCGGACCGCCGCAGAACTCGGTGTTCAGCAGTTCAACAGCATCCGGCCTGCTCTTGAGGCGCTCAACAACGTCCAAGACATCGATTCAGAGAACGCCGAGATGCTCAGGATCGCGGCCTTGCTCGTCCCGAACGCAGCGAGCTGGGTTCAGACCGCATCAGGGCCGATCAACCGCGACATCGACGGCGCTCAGGACTGCCTGGAGATGATTCGTCCGCGCTGGTCTCGCTTTGAGCAGGTCGAGGCCGCCGCTTCCGTGTTCGCTGACGCTCTCATCGAAGCCGGTTTGGCGTACTGCGAACGTCGCGAATACGTGAACTCGCGAAATCGCTTTATTCGCGGTGAGCGCATTCTTGAGGGCGTTCCGCAGTGGGACGCCCGTGCTCCGGAGATCAATCGCTGCCGCGCCTTGGGCGCACTGGAAGAAGGAAGAGAAATCGCGAATCATCCCACCGATGACGACGGGCCCATACGAGGTTTCGCCAAGCTTGAGGAGGCGCAGAGCCGCTTTGACCTTACGGACGAGGATGTGAACGCATTCCGCGAAGCCATCGCCGCCTCTTGGGTTTCGGTCGCGAACCGCCAATTGAACGACGCAGCGGGCGCACGCTGGCCGGCTGCTGCGCATTCGTTGTCGGAGGCCGAGCAGATGAGCCCGAGCGGACGCACCGATGGCATGCGCACTGCTTGGATTCTCTACGCCGAAACAATGTACGCGTACGACGGAATGACGATGTCCGGCGTGGAAGTCGAAGAGGCGAGAGAGGCAGTCGCTAACGCTGAAGGCGTAGACGAAGAACGTATCGCCGCAATCGAAGGAAAGCTCACGATGGCTTACTACGGCTACCGGCTTGGCATCCCAGCCGTGGGTGGTCTCGTGCTGCTCTTCGGTGGTCTGATGGCCCTCGCGAACCGCCGCAAGGCGAAGAAGTACGCGGCGATGGACCTGGACGATCTCTAGGGCGTTCGGCTGCTCGGAGCGTTCGGGATTTCGTTTCGCTACCGTCCGGTGCGAGATCGGACTGCTCTGGACCTGGCGGGCGAGGTGAGTAATTGCAATCGCGCCAACTCGCCCCGTATCGCTGCGATTTAGCGTAATAGAGTTCAACTCAGTGCCTACCAGCTTCTAGCTAGTAGCCCGCCTTGCTCCGACTTGGCTCACAGCGTGTGAGGGGCTGCGGCCCAGTTCCGAGTCGCTCTGGAGCTTGTCGAGGGGATGATCTCCCTGTCCGCGGAGAGTGCGTATTCACCCGAATCAAGACATCAGGACTTGAAACTCTCGGCAAGAGCGTTACCTTAATGCTCAAATCACCCCCCTACACAAAGCAACTATGGCCCTCTCACTTACTCCGCGCGCCGCAGACCGAATCCGCGAGATCATGTCGCAGAACAAGGTCGGGGAAGGTCACGGTGTGCGACTCGGCGTGAAATCAGGTGGATGCTCAGGTCTCTCGTACATTCTGGAGATCGACGAGCCGAAGGAAAAAGATCGGCAATTCGACTCGAACGGTGTGCCGGTGTTCTGCGATCCGAAGAGCTATCTCTACATCAACGGCACGGAGGTCGACTTTTCCAGCGATCTGTTGAATGGAGGCTTCGCGTTTGGGAACCCGAACGTGAAGCGCGGCTGCGGCTGCGGAACGAGCTTCTCAGTCTAACTTCAGCATGTACACGCGAGCGCGAGTGCAGCTCGCGCCCGAGTCATAATGTCTGAACTCAAGATCGTCTTCTTGGGCACTGGGAGCGGGCGGCCTACGCCCCGCCGCAATGTGTCCTCGATGTTCCTCCAGTACGGCGGCGACGCAGTACTCTTTGATTGCGGCGAGTGCGCGCAGATTCAGATCCAGAAGACGAGTGGGAAGACGAGTCGGCTGGTCGCGATAGCGCTCAGCCACTTTCACGGAGACCACGTTAACGGTCTGCCTGGCTTCATCGGAACGATGGGCCTGAACGGCCACGAAGCGCCTTTGGCGCTGATCGGGCCTGTTGGGATCAACCGCTGGCTGCGAGCCTTGCACGAAGTGCAGATCCTCCGGCCTAGTTTCCCGCTCAATATCGTTGAGAACGATGAAAACGAGCTGTTCCGCGGAGACGGATTCGGAATCACCGGAGTGCGTCTCCGGCACCGCATTCCGACCCATGGCTTCATCTTCCGCGAAGACGACTTACCAGGACGATTTGACCTGAAGCGGGCAGCAGCGGTCGGTGTGCCTCCGGGGCCTCTCTTCGGAGAGCTTCAGGCTGGGAAGGCGGTCACGCTGGAAGATGGTCGAGTGGTCGAGCCCGCTGAGGTCTTAGGGCCGGCGCGGAAAGGCCGGTCGATCGCGTACATGTGCGATACTCGGCCTTCCGATGCAGTGGTGGAAGCAGTTCGCGGCGTGGACATCTTGGTGCACGAGGCCACGTACATGCACGAGCTTGCTCAGCAAGCCCGTGAGCGTGGTCACTCCACCACCCGCCAGGCGGCGGAGATCGCCCAGCGGGCAGGCGTTGGACAGCTGATTCTGACGCACATTTCGCCGAAGCACACGCGGCGAAAGCCCATCCTCGCAGAGGCTCGAGAAGTCTTCTCGAATGTCGCTTTGGCGGAGGACCTGGCAGAGTTCTCCGTGCCGATTCCCGGCTAGGGCGGCGCGCGATCGAGACTAGTTCCTCGAGAATTGTGGGAAGCGACACACCGAATGGGCGGATGCGTGCATTTGGCCTAAGTCGAGCGTCGGGGGTCAAAAACCACCGATTGCACCGTGCAACCGTCTTGTGATAACCCGCGC
>JBLHWZ010000008.1:0-48116 GCA_047629415.1 Bradymonadia bacterium
CGAGAAAGTGAACGACGAATGGGTGCTGCAAGCCGATGACTCCTCTCTCCTCGCCGTCCTTCCGCTGGGCGACTCGTGGGGTGTTCTTAGCTCGGGCGGACTCTTCCGACTGGGAGTTGTACGACCGGTGGTCCGCGAGCCAGACGAAGAAGAGCCCGCTGAGCAATGACTACCCCTTTTAAATTTCCGGCGCGCTACATGGCGCTGCTGAGCCAGTTCGACACGAACGAGCCTCGTGCTTGGTTGGGTGACGTCGGGTTCCGCTTGCCCGTGAGCGACCGGGATCGGGGACGCTGGGCGGGAGTTCTTACCGATCGACGCTGGCAAGGAATGCATCCCGACTTGATGCCTTTTGCGGAGGACGGCTTCGGCAATCAGTTCTGCTTCTACCGCCGCCCGCGTGAGGGAGCTGTGCGGTCTCTGCCAATCGTCTACTGGATGTACGAGACGTATCGCGCGGTCCCTATCGCGTCGTCGTTCGATGGGTTTCTAGCCTGGATCGGCCTAACCGGGTTTGTGGCGGCACGGCACGGAGACCCCATCGTGGACCGGACTCACCTTACGAAGGTGCTGTGGCCCGCTCTGGACGCCGTCGGCATTCATCACGACTACGGCGCGGCGCTTGAATCGCACGACCCGACTGGTCACGAGGTCCAAAAGGGCTATCTTCAGCTCGACCCTGAGAGCCCGGCAGCGTTGCTCTCTATGGCGCAGTGGGAGAGTGCCCGCGGTCGGCCGCTAGAGGCGCTCGATTACTGCGCGGAAGCGGCCTTCTCGTTCCCAGACTTCGCGGCGTCGCGTTACACTGCCGCCCGTATCTTGAACGCTGCAGGCGACGGCGTCGCTGAGTTCGACGCGCTGATGCAGACCCTCGAGCGTCCGATGCTCTTTGGGGGTGACGCGGGCATGACCGGCTTTCGCGCTCTCCCCCAGGTGGATGTCCGGTGGGTAGTAGATGAGTTGGCAAAACATCCAGCCTTCGCAGAGTCCGAGGCAACGTCACCTCTCTGGACGCTTGTGCTGCGAGACGACCCATCCGTCGCGCAGTCATGGGTAGATGCGGCCCTCGACTACGCCGAAGAGAACGAGCTGGAACGCTCGGTCACGATGGCGACCAACGCGCTCTTCCTGGGCTTCGGGTCCGACCTCGGACCGCTGATCCACGGGCTGTTGGGAGAACTCTACTCAGCCCTCGGCTGGGACTGGCACCAAGACGTCGTCCTTCGTTGGGCGGAGGACAGCGCGCAATAAGCTTGCGTTGACGGACTGTACCGCGGAACATGCACTGACTGCTTGAGACGAGTTGGATGAGTACTGGAGAGAGCTCCCAAATTGGCATGACGACCGCTATCACCTCTTATAACGAGGGGGTGCGTTCGATGCAGGCTGGTGATCCCGACGCGGCCGCCCAGGCATGGACGCAGGCCGTTTCGAATGACCCTGGAATGGCACCCGCATGGCGCAACCTTGCGGTCTACCACGAGGAGCGCGGCAACGATTCGGCGGTTCTGGAAGCCTACGAGCGACTTCTGGAGTTCGACCCGTTCGACACCGAAGCGCTGATTCGAGGTGCTTCGGCCGCCCGCCGCCAAGGGAGGATCGCTGCCGCGATCTCGAACTACGAACGCGCGATCTCGGTCTATCCATACTTTCGCTTCTGGTACGACGAACTGGCCGCGCTCTGCGACCAAGATGGGCGAACCGATGAGGGCGAGAAGTGGCGGATGAAGGCTCGCGAACACTCGGAAGATGAAGCCGAAATGGCCTTTGAGGACGGCGTGCGGCAAGTCCGCGGCGGCAACTCTGAGCTCGGCATCGCGATCTTCGAAGCGGTCATCGAGGAACAGCCTCAAAACATCGACGCGCGACTCCGTATCGCTGCGGCGCTGCATGCCCTCGGTCGTACCGGAGACGCAGTACAGCACTATAACGAGGCGCTCGCGAAGACCGAGGCAGCCACACCGTTGGTGCTCTACCATCGAGCACGTGTACTTATCGACGTCGATCGGACGCGCGATGCGATGAACGATCTACAAAGCGCTCTCGAGCTTGAACCCAAGTTCGGGCGTGCGAGGCGACTACTTGAACGAATAGGCGGGGTACCGCCGGGAAAACCCCAAGTTAAAGACCTCTCCGCGGTGCAGGGGGACGAGATCAACCGCAAGAGCGGTCCGGCTGTCGGGCCACTCCTAAGTTCTCCCGATCCTGAGAGTCCGTGGCTGGAGCAAGTCCGCTTCTTGGTGAAGCAAGCAGCCGCCTACCAAAGCCTCACCGGGAAGCTTGGGCGGGTCGCGGTCCTCTTCGAGGCGGCCGCCCAACTGATCCCGGTCGCCCGCTCTGTCTTGCAGCTTGCTGAGTCTGCTGACGCGGGGCTCACAGATGGCAGCCACAGCCGCGTATACTTCATCGAAGGCGAGGCCCGAGGCGGAGCTGGCACTCACGGCATCACCGCTGAGGGCTGGCTCAAAGAGGGCTACAAAGAGCCGGATTACGGGCGCTGGAGCCCTGAGTCCTTGGGAATTCCCGTGGACCGCATGCTTGAGGCGGCCCAGCTCGCGGTCGGCTCAGATGGATTCAACCTCGTCCTGATCGTCAGCACGGGCAAAGTCCGGGCTGATCAGAGCTCGACCACGCAGTTCGCGCGAACGCTGGCGACCTACCAAGTCACGCTACTACTGCCCGCTGAACCGACGGGTGATCTGGAGCAGAAGCTGGATGGCTCGGTCCCGAACTTCGTCGTGATCAACGCTCAAACCTGGTGAGAGCGGTCGTTCAGCGCGTCAGCTCGGCGCGAGTAGAGATTGAGGGCGAGGTCGTCGGTCAAATTGGCGAGGGCCTGCTCGTCCTCCTCGGTGCGGGCGAAGAGGATACCGACAGAGATCTCGACTACACCGTTCACAAGGTTGCCTCTCTTCGCATCTTTGAGGATGACGAAGGCAAGATGAATCTATCCGTCGAGGACAAGGCCGCAGAGGTGCTCGTGGTGAGTCAGTTCACGCTCTACGGCGATTGCCGCAAGGGACGCCGGCCCAGCTTCGTCTCGGCGATGCATCCGGATCAGGCCTCACCTATGGTCGACCGATTCGTCGAGGGGCTCCAAGCCCGCGGGCTGACGGTGCAGACTGGTCGGTTCGGAGCCGACATGGATGTTCATTTGCTGAACCGCGGCCCCGTGACGCTGCTCATCGACAGCAAGAAGGAGTTTTAGAGTGTCCGACAACCCAACCATTTTCGGCAAAATTCTCCGAGGGGAGATCCCATCAGAACGGGTCTGGGAGGACGAGCAGTGCATCGCGTTTCGGGACATCAATCCGGCGGCCCCAACGCACATCCTCGTCATCCCACGGAAGTACATTCCAACGGCGAACGACTTTGAAGAGTCGGACGAGCAACTACTTGGCCACTTGCTAGTGGTGGCCTCCAAGGTCGCGAAGGCCGAGGGAATCGCTGACGATGGCTACCGACTTGTAATCAATTGCAACCCGGCCGGTGGACAAACCGTCTACCACCTTCATATGCATGTTCTTGGTGGTCGCTCTTTGAGCTGGCCGCCGGGATGACCCGCCCCCGCACGATCGCAGAGTCGAATATGACCCGAACACTCTCCTTACTGGCTCGCGCTTGGCTGACGCTCGCTTCGATGGGGCTCGCTTCGATGGCGTTCTCCTCTGTCTCTATGGCTGACGACCTCCCGCAAGCCTCCGCGGAAGAGCGATTCCAGTGGTACGGCGAGGAACTCTACTACTCAATCGAAATGCTTGGCTCGGAAGCAGCTCGAACCGCGATCGCAGTCGGCTACCCGACCGAGCACGAAGAGTATGGCGTCGTCGTTCCCATCGAGGGGCTCTCGATCTCCGTCGGATTCTTCGCGAACGTCTATCCGATGGAAGACACCGCGATCACCTACGTCGCGGCCGACGGACTGCCTGTTCATTCGACCAAGGTCATCGACGAGAGAAACCGTGAGCGCTCCTACGGGGTCTCTTATGAGCCCGAGCGGTTCATCTCCGAGGTTCTCCGCACGGAAGGCGAGAGCACGCGTCGCAGCGGCCGGTTCGTCCCAAGCGACACGCATGACGCAATGTCGTGGATGCTGGACCTGCGCTCGCGCGACCTCTCCGTGGGCAACGAGTATGTGTACCACGTGTTCGACGGCTGGAAGCTCAGCCGCCTCACGGCGCGCATTGAGCAACACACCGAAATCTACACGGAGATCGGGATCTTAGAAGTCGCCGAGATGCGTTTCACACGGGAGGTACTAGCGTCCCATCATCCGCTCCCGTGGGCCGACGACTCCACGCTGCTACCGCCAGTTTACGTCGTCAGCGAAGGCCCCTCGGAGCTTGGAGTGGGCTGGTTCTCGCTTGACGATCGGCGCATCCCTGTCGGCGTTGATGTGGAGACACCCATCGGCCACCTTCGCATGATCATCGACCGACACGTCGTACCTTAGGCTCACGCAGGCGTTGGCACGAGCCAACTGGACAGCGAGTTCCGGACTACTCGTCGTCGCGGCCGCTCAGATAGGCCCTCAGCAAGTTGCTGAGCGGATCCGCAGGGTACAGGTAGTCACTTAGTAGGCAACCCAAGCTGTGGGGAGCAGGTGGCTGCTCCGTCAGGTACTCCGATAGAAGTCCCTGCATCTGCGCATCAGCGGAGCCTCCAATAGGGAGGGGCTGCCTGTACCTGTCGAGGAGGGAGGAGAGTTCCTCACAGCCTGCTTTGGTGGCAGGCCTTGAGACACCGCTTGCAATGGCGAGTGCAGCGTCGTTATTCTGGCTTGCACGCGGCTCGGCTCGTTTATCGAGTCTGCGCTCCAGCGCATCTGCGAGGGTCAAGCGCGACAAGTCTTCAAGAGTCGTGTCGATCCCGTGAGGCTCGTAGCGCGTCTCGACGAGTTCATCGAACTCGTCGAGATTGATGTTTGGATCGGTAAACTCTCCGCGTCGGAGTCGCCCGAGGAGTTCGCCGGCTTCTTTCGACACAGGAGTATCGGGCACCTTCTGTGCGCCTAACTCGCTGGGAGAGCTTCGGTCAAACTCGGAGGGGTCGATCCAATCGAGTGGCGTGCTCTCGCGCAGGAAGCTCTCGTCGCGCACTGGCCCAGCGGCGAACCGTGTGGTCTCGCGCCCCCAAACACCCTCAACGAGCACGCCGTCAAAGAACGTTGTCGACTCCCGCTCAAACTCGTCGAGGAGGTCTACCGGTCCATTTGTTCGGTTGTCCTTCATCGGACTACTCGGTGCAGATTATCCCGCGTGACGCGGACGGAAGCGTCGGTCAAGCCGTAGCAGTAACTGTTTACGCGAGTATACTGAACTTCACCAGCCCCAAATTGGAGAGCAGGCCCCGCCTGAGTCCAGCGTCTTTACTCGCAGCCCTCTGCATCCATCGAGAGAATCCACTCTTCGATCAGTTCTACGCCGAAGTCGTCGGGTACACGGCTCGGCAACTCGGGCATCCGAACCTCTGGATCGGTTGAGGCCATCCGGAACGGGAGAATGCTCAACTCTGGATGTCGAGGCACCAGATCGTAGGAGCGACCACCTGCTCCCGCGCCCGCGGCGACGGGGGTCTTGCAGACTCCGTAGCGAGCGGGGTCCTCCTGCCAAATCCGCAAATCGAGACCTGAACGACCGCCATCGCCGCCTGGGCGATGACAGTGGGAGCAGTTTGCATGCAGGTAAGAACGAGCGCGAAGCTCCGGCGTATTTGAATCTTCTGCGGGATCAACCAACGCAGGTACGGTTCTCTCGGGGCGTCGGCTGAACGCTCCCGCGTCCACCAGTACGTCTAGTTGATTGGCGCCACCGACCTCGTAGTCGAGCTGATAGGTGTTGATGCCTAGCAGCACAGTGACGTCTTCCCGTCCATGACAGTCCCGACACTGATTTGTGTTTGGAACCAAGTAGATCTGCTCGGCCGAGCCGCCATCCTCGTCAGTGTAGGCCAGCGAGATTCGACGGCCAGCGATGACACGTTCGGCTTCCGTCTGCTCATCGTTCCAAACATAAGTGTGCGACGTCCAGCCCTCTTCGACGTCTTCACGAATGAGCAACCGAGTCTCCATGATCCTGGCCGGACCAGCGAGATCGCGGCGGTCTTCAACGAAGTAGAAGGACTTCACGATGATCGATCCGAGCGGATATACCCAGTCCTCATCACCTTCGGGATCGATCGTCTCGCCTTCGGGCAAGACGATGTAGCGGCCCTTCTCCGCATAGTCGGCCCAGAGCGGAGAAACGGGGGCATAGGCGAGGACTCCGTCTGCCGGAGCTTGGTCAGCCAACGGACCTTCGAAGAATCCGTACTCGCTAAGCGTCTCGTAGGGCAGTTGTGCCGGCGTCGGCTCCTCTGTGTCAGACCCGCAGGCCACAAGGAGGAGCAGAACGGCGAGCGTTGGCGCGACTCGAATCATTCGGCGGTGGGAAGTGTCACGCCTGCACATTCAGACGCACCGAGTTCGGTTGTCGCGTTCTCGAAGCTGTTACAGAAATCGAGGTTCATAAAGGTTCCTACTTGCTCCTGCATGCAGAAAGCTGATTCCTCGTCGGCCCGTGCCGGGGCGCAGCCATCCCACAAAATATCGGGGCTCGGGTCGCCAACCAGGCCGTCCGGAAGTACGTTGTGCAGCGTACCGATCGGTTCGGTCCCGTTGTTCGTCCACGTGTTGTCGTGGAACCAGTTTCCCTGCGGATCGATGTCGAAGGCGTCGTCGTCGAAGCTGCCAAATAGTCCGATATGATACGTGAAGAGGATGGCACCAGCCGTCTGGTTGTCGCGGATGTCGTTGTTGTGGAACTCATTATCGTCGCAAGCGAGGACAATGATCCCGCTGCCGCCGGGCACAGACGCAACCACGGTCCCAGCGACACCGAAGTTCGGCACGTTGTTCGACTCGATGAGGTTGTTGTGAACGTTGGCACGCGAGCCGTATTGAGCGAGGCCCGGGAGGTTGAAGACGAGGATTCCTGCCGTATTGTCGTGGACGTGATTGCCTCGCACTTCCGACGCGTTCGAATTCTCGATCTCAATGCCGGCGACGTTGCCCCAGACCTCGTTGTTCTGAACGAGGATTTCTTGGCTCTGGCCCACATAGATGCCTGCATCTCGGGCCCCGTTTACCTTGGACTCCTCAACCAACACGCCAGTACAGCCGACCGGGTAGAGGCCATACGCGCCGTTGTCGAGCGACTGTTCGGCGGACCATGAGACCCACATTCGGCGGAACGTGATGTCTTCGGCATCGTCCACTCGAATTCCATCACCAGGGGTGTCCCTGACTTGAAAGTCTTCAAGAGTGACGCGGTCGGAGCTGACCTTCATGCCGTTTGCGCCCGAACCTACTTCTTGGCCGGAGAAGTCGAGGATGGTCTCCTCCATACCGGCGCCCCTAAGGGTTACTCCGTCGACGTCGAGCGAGAGCTCGGACAGAAACGTGTAGGTCCCCGCTTCAAGGCAGAGGACCTCGTCCTCACCAATCATGATGAGTGCCTCTTGCACGACTGTTTGATCGTCCGCAGACGGCCCGACCGTGACCGCACAGTCAGTAACTTCCTCTTCCTCGGCACAAGCCGTGAGGAGGAGCCCGGCTACGGCAAAGGCGAAATACTTAGTCTTCATTTTGGTTCCAATCAGCGAGGTAAGTCAGGATGCGCACAATACTGGGACGCGCGCGCGGCGCAAGTCACGGAGCGAGCCACGGAGCAAGTTACTGGGGAACAGCACGCCCCTAGCTCGCTGCGGTCAGGGCAGCGAGTTTTGATGGGGCTCGAACGTTCGATAGCGCTCGAAGAGCTCCGTCTGTCGGGAGCGCAGGCTCTGCTCAACTCCCTCAATCCACATGTGCTCGACCGCTGTTGAGAACTCGAGGGGGTCGCCAGACCAGAGAACGAGATTAGCTCGCATGCCTACCTCGATGGCGCCGTACTGTTCGTCCAGACCCATCAGACGGGCCGGTTGCAGAGTGATCGACTCGAGCGCTCTGGGCCAGGGAAGCCCTGCTCTGACCGCGTTTCCTGCTAGCTGGCGCAGCGTGCGGGCGTTGTGCGAGCTACCGGTGGAAATGATGACCGGCACCCCAGCATCGTTGAGGATCGCAGCGCCGTCTTCGCGGGCGCCGAGGCCGTCGAAATTCACGGGGAGATTGATCAACGGATTCAGTACGACCGGAACCTGAGCTTCGGCGAGCTCGCTGGCGACGCCCCAAGCATCGTGCCCCCCGGAGATTGCGATGCGCAGCCCGTATTCTTCGGAGAGAGAGAGTGCGGCACGAATATCCGCTCGTGAATTGGCACCGACCAGCACCGGAAGTTCGCCGCTGAGCGCCGGCTGGAGCGCCTGCAGATCGAGCCGGCTGATCGCCAAATCACGCAGCTGAGCCGAGTCGTATTGGCCTCGGTTTTGCGTCCAAAACACGACGTCTTCAAACATCTCCCGGTACCGCAGAACCGCCGTGCCGCGCGAGGCGCCAACTTGCTCCCCCGCTCCACTTCCTAACGACATGATCAGGATCTCCGAGTCGACGACCATCTCATCGGCAGAGCCGTCGACAAGGTTAAGCCACGTGCCTGTTCCTGAGATAAGACCACCAGACGGCAGCGCGCCCACCGACGTCACTCCACCCCGACGCGAGACCGCGATGAGGCTGGAGTCGGTGTTAAGTGCATCAACCGCGCGGAAGGCGGCACGGACTGGATCCTCCCCGCCAGCGTCAGCAGCGCGAGTGGCTTCAACAGCGCCGATTTCAACGAGCCCAATCTGGGTACGAAGCTCGACCAAACCTGGCGTCAACGCCATTCCGGACCCATCCACAACGGCCGCACCGGCCGCCACTCCAGAGCCCACGTAAACGATCTCGCCGTCCTGAATGCAGACATTGGCCTCAGCGACCGGCGCTGAGACTCGGTGCACTGCAGCCCCGACGATACAGAGGTCGCCAGGGACGGCGCCGGACGACTCGGATGCCTGCTCGATCGTCACCGGTTCACCGTTCGGCTGAGTCGCTGTTCGGCGGGGCCAGAGACCGATCTCAAAGTCGCTCCAGGGAGACGCGAGGACGCTCCGATCAAACTCAACCCGTCCATCGACCCATACCCGATCCGGGCGGGCGTAGACGGACAGTGGGTGGGCGTTCCAGACGACGACGTCCGCCATCTTCCCCGACTCCAGGGTCCCGGTTTGCTCTTCGATGCCCAGCGCCCACGCCGCGTTGTAAGTGATCCAACGCAGGGCATCGTTGTCGTCTAGCGCGATGCCAGCCTCACGGCCCGCATAATAGGCCTTCGCGGCCTCCTGGTTCAGTCGCTGGATACCAATCGCAGAGTCCGAGTGAATGATGGCCGGGGCACCCGCTTCATGCACAAGAGCTGCGTTCTCAAGGACGGCATCAAAGGCCTCAATCTTGAACCCCCACCAGTCGGCCCACGTGGAAACGGAGATGTTGTACTCAGCCAGAGTGTCGCGGATTTTGTAGGCCTCGACCGCGTGATGAAACGAGCGAATCGAGAATCCGAACTCATCCGCGATCTCGATCTGGGTGAGCATCTCGTCTGCTCGATAGCAGTGAATCTGTGGCAGGATGTCGCCGGCAAGGACACCTGCGAGGGTCTCGTTCGCCAGGGAAATCGCTGGCTCGTCGGGCTCCTCGTCGTCGGGCGCTCCGGCCTCGCACCACTCGCTCAGTCCCTCCCGATACTCGGTCCATGACTCGGCGTAGGTAACGGCGTCGAGCCAGGCCTGCCGGACGGTCGCCACGGAACCCATTCGAGTTGAGGGCATGGTTCCGCGCTCGCCGTACACTCGTTTGGGGTTCTCGCCGCAGGCCAGCTTAAGGGTCTCTGGGGCCCCCGGAAAACGGAGCTCTTGTGCGATTCTGGCGCCCCGTCGAACTTTCATCGTAAACCCGCGACCACCGATCAGGTTCGCGGAGCCAGGCAAGATCATGAGTGAGGTCACCCCGCCGGCGAGCGCACGCTCGAAGCCAGGGTCTTGCGGCCAAACCGAATGCACGGCTTGAACCTGTGGCGTCATCGGGCTGGTGGCTTCGTTCCCATCGCTGTGCGCCTGTACATACGGAGTGGGATACACCCCAAGATGGCTGTGCGTGTCGATTAACCCCGGCGTGACGAACTGGCCTGTCGCGTTGACAACCACTGCGTCGCCCGGATCGGAGGGTTCGCCGGGCCCGACCTCAACGATCCTCCCGTCTTCAAAGAGGACAAATCCTGGTTCAAAGATATCGCCTGCGGCGGTCATAACCGTACCGCCGACGATGAGCGTCCTCGGGGTGTCGAACACAGGCGCATCGACGACGTCGAGGACCTGCTCGCAGACAGCCGGCAGGTCGGCGTCCTGCGCCGAGTTTTGCGCGCCGCCACAGGCGGAGAGCACGGACAGCGCGGACAACGAGACGAGGGGGAGACGGAGGATTTGCATACTGGAATTCGTGCGAGGGAAGCCAGCGGATCACTCGGGGACCGTGCCCTACACGTCAAGCAGCGCGGGTATAGGGCCGCCATCGGGATGTTTCCGGCGCGATGCGCTGTAGTCGCACGCGCACATGCGCTATAGGGTGCGACCGCGCAAACCTGTTAACAACGTGTTTGCGCTAGATTCAGCGCCCCGCCCGAAACGTCGTCCCGCCGCCCCTCCAGGTCCCATGAAGTTCCACATCTCGCTCATCGCGGCGATGCTCTTTGCCATCGCCGGCTGCGACACCGACTCTACCCTTGACGGCCCTGGTTCCGGCACCGGTACAGACATTGGAACCGGAGACACCGATCCGGTGGATGCGGAGCCCGACGTCGTCGACGACGTGGACGAGGACACGACCGAGCCTGACGGATCGCCGGATACCAACGAGCCCGACGCTGTCGAAGACACTGGCACCGCCGAAGACGTGGACCCGGACGCGGAGCCGGCCGAGTGCGCGACGTCGTCAGATTGCCTCACGGGGGAAGACTGCGTTGATGGCGAATGCGAGACGCGATGCGGCTTGGACATTGAGTGTGACGACCGCAGCCCCTGTACGGCCGACTCATGTGAGTCTGGTTACTGCATCAACTCCATCCTCGACCCTGCGCCGAGCATCAGCGATCCGGATGTTGGTGACTGCAAGACGGAGGTCTGTGTTGACGGAGAGCTGCAGGAAGTTCCGAACAGCTCAGACGTCCCGGAGGACGACGGCATCTTCTGCACGATCGAAAGCTGCGCAGGCGCCTTCCCGCAGCACCGTCCTCAAGACGACCTCTGCGACGATGGCAACGAAGAGAATGGCGCTGAGTTTTGCTCGATCCCGGAGCGCGGATGCGCGCTTGGCGAACTGCCAGACTGGTTCTGCGAGCCGCTTCTGCCCGATTGGGGCCCAGACGAACTCTGTGACGACGGTCAGGACAACGATGGTAACGGCCTCGTCGACGAAGATTGCGGCTGCGCATTCGGCGCCGCTGCTCGCTGCTACAACGGCCCGCCGAGTTCTCGTGACGTTGGTGGATGCCTCGACGGCTACATGCGCTGCGAGAACCGCGCTGATCCGCGCTGGGGCGAGTGCGAGGGCGTGATTCTTCCTCAGGAAGAAATCTGTGACCTCAAGGATAACGACTGCAACGGCTGCGTGGACGACATCGAAGTGTGTGACCCGCTCCTCAGCTGCCCGACCGAGGACTTCGCGCGACCGCTTCGCAACTACCCGCTCAACGCAGCGTCGATCTTCGACACCAGCGACGCGACAATCGAAAGCGTCGTCTGGCGCGTGATACCGCCCGCCAACAGCGCGACGACCGGCGTGGAGACTCCCGGCTCGGTCGAGACGCAGGTCTACCTCGACGTCTCCGGCGACTACCAGATCAGCCTCCAGCTTGTGACCGACAAGGGCACGTTCGGCTGCTCGTGGGTCGTGCACGCGACCGGCTCGGGCCTCCGAATTGAGATGCGCTGGGACACCTTCGGCCGAGTCGACATGGACCTCCACATGCACCGCTCAGGTACGACCCGTGGGTTCTGCAGCGACGACGATTGCTACTATGCGAACTGTCAGAGCGGCGGTTTCAGCAGCGGCCTCGACTGGGGCTACCCGGACTCGCCTTCGACTGAATGTGATGCTGGCGGCGATGCGTGCAACAACCCGCGACTCGACATCGACAACATCACCTCGTTCGACCCCGAGAACATCAACATCGACAACCCGGGCGACGGAGACAGCTTCCGCGTCATGGCGCACATGTTCTCGGGCTCAGCGCTCACCAACCCGGTCATCTCGATCTACTGCGGTGGACGTCTCCGAGCCGTTCTAGGAGAAGATCCGGATGGCGCTGGACTTAACCGCTCAGGCGGCAGCTGCGGTGGTCAGACCTGGCGCGTAGCCGACGTGGAGATGCTGGTGGATCCAGGCACAGGCGCAACCGACTGCTCCGTCTTCGTCCTCGATGACGGAGCAGGGGACTGGGACATTCGAACCGGTACATCGGACTTCTAGCTGCAACGTTAGACAAGGCTGGCAGCCGGCTACACCACACGTAGTTAGGCTGCCTTCGTCTCTGACCTGATTGTTGCGACCCTCGCGACGAAGACCGCGACGAGTCCCCTAACGGAGACGGCTTCGACTCGTGCACTGCAGACGCCTCCCTAGAGGAGGCGCAGACGGCACGTCCGTTGACGGCGACGAGGGTCTGGCCGTTGATGGCCTTGGAGATGCCGACGAAGACGGCGTCCGCGCGGACCGTGACATCTGCCCGGATGGCGACGACACTGTCAGCGTGAACGCCAACGGAATTCCCGACGCATGCGAATGAAACTATTCCAGACCGCTCGAGCCTCTGCGCTCGTCTTTCTCGCTTTCGCCGCTATGAGCTGCGGCGACGACACCCAGCTTGATCCCGTCTGTGACGGGGGCTGCGCGACGGCGCCTCCCGCGCTCTGCGTGGACGGTGCGGCGGTGCGCTTCACCGGCCCAGGCGAGTGCTTGGCACAAGGATGCGTCTTCAACTCTGAGAGTGAGCAGTGCCTCTTTGGCTGCGAAGAAGGCTCCTGCGTGGATCCGTGCGACAATGTGACGTGCGACTCTCCGCCAGCGGACTGGTGTAACGCGGACACGCTGGTGAGCGCGACGGGCGCATCTACCTGCGCCGACGGGCTCTGCGTGTACGAACTCAGCGAGGTCGACTGCCGAGCAAGTGAGCAGATCTGTGACACCTTGGAGGCCAACTGTGACGATCCGGCCCCCTACTGCTCCGACCAGAGCCGGAATGGGGACGAGACCGACATCGACTGCGGAGGCTCGTGCCCAAGTTGCGCAGCCGGCGGGCGTTGTAGCGATGCATCCGACTGCGCGAACGGAGTTTGCACACAGGGACGATGTGCTGTCCCGACCTGCCGAGACGGTGTTCGAAACGGCGTTGAAACGGACCTCGACTGCGGTGGGGACTGTCCTGCATGTAGCTCACAAAGTGAGTGCGTTGTCAGCTCAGACTGCCAGTCCGAGGCATGTGTTGCGTCGAACTGTCTGGACCCTTCGTGTTTCGATGGAGCGGCGAACGGCAACGAGACCGGGGTGGATTGTGGCGGCGCGCTTTGTCCCCGGTGCGAAGATTCGGACGCCTGTGAGAGCGACCTAGACTGCGTCGATGGGTTCTGTTTCGGCGGTATCTGCAGGCTCCCTGGGTGTAACGATGAGATCCGGAACCAGGGAGAGAGCGACCTCGATTGTGGCGGCCCCAACTGCGGACCATGCGACGCAGGAGGCATCTGCACGGCAGGCTCTGACTGCTCGTCGTTGATCTGCACGGACTTCATCTGCGTGGAGTCTTCCTGCAATGACGGCCGGACTAACGGGGGCGAATCCGCGGTTGATTGCGGAGGGCCTTGCACGCCTTGTGGGCCGGGAGATGCCTGCGACCTCGGAACGAATTGTTCGTCCGGGATCTGCGAGGATTCGCTCTGCACTGTCGGGACCTGTTTCGACGGGGGACAGTCGAGGATCGAATCCGACGTCGACTGCGGCGGACCCTGTGTGCCCTGCGAAGCCGGCGGCACCTGTAACACGAACATCGACTGCAGCAGCGAGGTCTGCCGACTGAATCGCTGTAGCGAGCCGGACTGCGCCGACTTGACCACGAACGGCGATGAGTCCGACATTGACTGCGGCGGAAGCTGTCTCGAGACCTGCCGTGACGGACGAGTGTGCCACGCCGACGGTGACTGTCGTTCCAACACGTGCGCCGACGGAGTCTGCTCGTCTGCGGGTCGATGCGACGACGGCGAGCTGAACGGACGCGAAAGCGATATCGACTGTGGCGGCGAATGCCTGCCCTGCTCAATCGGCGGGACATGTGAGCTCAACACGGACTGCGCATCGCTCGCTTGCGTCGCCGGCAGCTGCGCCAGCGGCAGCTGTTTTGATGACTATCAGACCGGACGGGAGACGGACATCGACTGCGGAGGCGCCATCTGTGCGGAGTGTGATCACGGGAACACGTGTGCCTTCGATCGGGATTGCGCGGCGGGCCTAGGCTGCTCTCCAGTCTCTAGAGTCTGCGTCCCCGAGGCGTGCACGGACGGAGTGCGGAATGGCGAGGAAGTCGGAACGGACTGCGGTGCCGGATGCGGACTCTGTGATATCGGGGAGACGTGCGGAGCGGGTAGCGACTGTGTCGACGGGGTCTGCGCGGCCAGCGATGTGTGCTCTCCGGCCACATGCTCGGACGGCGTCACCAACGGCAACGAGCTTGGCGTCGACTGCGGTAGCGCCTGCGGCGTGGACGACTGCGAAGCGGATTGTACCGGAGGGTCGACGAGCCCGGCGTCATCCGGTGGAGGCTGGACCGCCGAGCTAAACTGGGTCGGCATCGGAACAACCTCAAGACTGCGGGGTGCCTGTGGCGGGATTCCTCCAACACCAGAGTTAGTGGTCGCGTTCGACGTTCCATCGAGTAGCACCTACGTCGCAACCTCGAGCAACCCAGCGGGAGCTGGGGGCGAGGTGTATGTGCTGGATGGAGTCTGCTCAACCGACGCTGGACTGATGGACTGCCAGAGCCTGGCGACGGGAGACCCGACCGTTGAGTTCACTGCCAACGCGGGCGATCGAGTGTTCATCGTCGTCGAAAAGGTTGGCGAATTCGGTGCGACGTCGACAGTCGAGATCTCCGAGCTTTGACGGAGATCCCGGCACGGAAGGGGCGCGTAAGCCCCCCTCTGCCGCTCGGACCGCTTCGTCTTCTTTGCCTGTGCGTACTCGTTGTCCTGATGGGTTGCGGTCAATCGACCGCAACCGAAAGCGACGGGGACGCTGACCAGACCAATGTAATCGATGCATCGGGGGACCTGCCCGATGGCCAAGTCGATGCCGCCGCAGAAGCCTCGGATGTGGGACCGAATGACGCCGAAACGGGACTCCCGGACCCGCCGGCGGACCTCGGGCTAGACGATTTGGAAACCACCGACGCGCCCGATGGTGATATCGAGCAGCCGGATGCAGACGTTCCAGATACTCCAGACGCAGAGACTGATTCAGACGCCCGCGATGCGGTGACAGACGGCGGAGATCTGCTTACTGATGCTGACTCGCAGATCGCTCCTTCCCCCGCCTGCACGACTGACTTAATGTGCGCACGCTTGGAGGCCTGCGTGGCGACGGAGTGCGTCGATCGCTCCGACGACGAGTGTGAGGCTCACGCCTACTGCGGATACGGTGGTGCTTGCAGCGACTCGTCCTGCGTCGACCGCCGCACGGTTCGGGGCGAAGTGCTCCTGACTCCGCTGGCGTCGATCCTCTCTGATCACTTCGTGACGTATCCAGGCCGCCGCGAGCCGTTCGGAAACGGACGAGGGGGTGCGCTCTTGGACTTCGATGGAGACGGTCTGCTCGACCTCTTCGTCGGCGGAATTCCAGCGGTCGGCAGCGAGAGTTGTCTGTACCGGAACACCTCCGGTGCAACGGTGTCGTTCGAAACGACAGAGCTGTGTAGCGTGCTCGGGCGCGTAGACGGCGCCGCTGCGACCGATCTCAATTTGGACGGAGTGCACGAACTCGCGACCTTTGCGTTCGCATCGGTCATGCACTGGTCCTGGGACGGCGACCGGTGGAGGTCCGTCGACCTCTATCCTCTCATCGCGGAGGCGGGATTAGGCTGTTCCGCAGGCGGTGGAACCGTGCTGGACGCTGACCGCGACGGGGACCTCGACCTACTGGTTCACTGCCAACACGACCCGAGTGCGGTTCCAGTCGGGTACGCGAACGTCGTCTTAGAAGTCGAAGACGGCGCGTTTGTCGGTGCCTGGCCGAGCGAGCGCTCAGGCTCTCTTGCCGACGATGGATTAACACTGGCCGTGCTCGTCAGTGACCTCAACGAAGATGGCCTCACCGACATCATCACCCTCAACGACACATTCAGTTCCAATGGTGTCGTGAACACGGTGTGGGAGCCAGGCGGCATAGTCTGGGGCTGCTCACCGCTCGAAGAGTGCGAGTGGCGTCGCACTCGACTCGGCGTGGGGACCAACGCCTGGGGATCATTTATGGCAGCGGCCTCAGTGCGGCTCTTCGACGGAGAGGAGCTAGTGTTCCTCTCCGACCTGGGTATCGACCGACTCGTTAACGTGGCTTCTGGTGATGAGCCGGAAGACGAGTCGCGCGACCGTGGCGTCGCCGAACGGCCGCGCGATGACTCGCTCTTCACGTGGGGCGTCTTGACGGAAGACCTCGATCAGAACGGGCTCGACGACCTCTTCGTCATTCTCGGCGACGCGATTCCTGAGCGAATCGCGGGAGGCCGCGACGTCGGCCACATGGACCGCCACCTCATGCAAACCACACGGGAACTCGAACTCATTTCACGTACTGAGTTCGCTCCAGAATCGGAGCCAGTCTTCCCCGGCCGCTTCTGTGCCGCCGCCGATTTCAACGCAGATGGCCTCTTGGAGTTCGCCACGACCCCGTTCATTGGGTCTGTCCGTCTTGAGACGGAGTCGGCGCCTGAGTGGGGAGGTGTTCGAGCCGCGTTGGTGCCCACTACGAGGGTCGTTCACCAGCTGGGCGCGCGATTCGAGATCTGGAGCGAGACGGGATGGCAACGACGAGCCACACACGGGCAGCCCCGGGCAACGTCGAGCCCGTTTCTCACGGTGCCAGAAGGTCGCGTGCGCGTTCGGTTTCCGAGCGGAGCCATACTGAACACCTACGTCGAAGGCGCCGGCCCTCACTCGATCGAAGAACCTGACTGGCTCGAGGTCGATCGCGAACTCGGCACGATCGAAGTCCGCGTCGTCGCTGAACACTGGGCCGAGCCAGTCACCGAGGTCGCGATCGCTTGGCGCACCGGTGCAGGCACGGTGCTGATCGAGTTGGAGCTAACGGACGGCACGTGGCGTGGAGGAGCCGAGGGAGGCTCGATCATGCTTCGCATCAACGGCCGCTGGGTCGAGCGCTGGTGGTCCCCCTAGGCAGGCGCCCGCCGCCTAGCCTACCCAGTGCCGTGCATTGCGGAACATGCGCATCCACGGGCTCTCTTCGCCCCAACCATCGGGTGCCCACGACCACTGTTGGGTGAGCACAACTCGCTCCGGGTGAGGCATCATGATCGTCACGCGGCCATCGTCAGTTGTCACTGCGGTGACGCCCTCAGGCGAACCATTTGGATTCGCGGGATAAGCGGCTGCGGCGCTCCCGTAATTATCAACGAACCGAGCCGCGACCAGCGGCGCACCCGATCCGATCCCCGGCTCGACGCGCCCCTCACCGTGCGCGACGGCGATCGGGAGACGCGAGCCCTGCATACCGCTGAAGAAGATCGACGGGGACTCTTCGAACTCAATCGTACAGACACGCGCCTCAAATTGCTCTGAGGTGTTGCGAACGAACCGCGGCCAATTGGAGGCCCCGGGGATGAGCGCTTTCAGCGTCGACATCATTTGGCAGCCATTACAAACACCAAGCGCGAACGTGTTCTCTCGGTGAAAGAATGTCTGGAACTGCTCACGAGCGGTGGCGTTGAAGAGAATGCTCTTCGCCCAGCCCTCACCGGCACCGAGCACGTCCCCGTAGGAGAATCCTCCGCACGCAACGAGTCCACGAAAGCCCTGTAACTTCACACGGCCGGAGAGGATGTCGCTCATGTGCACATCGACCGCCTCGAACCCTGCGCGGTCGAACGCGGCAGCCATCTCGACGTGTCCGTTGACCCCCTGCTCCCGGAGGACGGCGACGCGGGGTCGGCCGGGTAAGGAGGCCAGCGGAGCCAGGTCAAACGTGACCCGCGGCGAGAGGCCCGGATCCCTTGTGTCGGCGATACGCTCGCGCTCAGCAGATGCGCAGCTCGGGTTGTCGCGTAGGGCCTGAATCGCCAGCGAAACACTGGACCATTCTTCGCGCGCCGCGGTCCGATCCATGGTCAGAATGGTCTCGAACTTCTTCACAAAGACAATGTTGTCCGTGTCGTTCAACGTGCCAATGGCATGCACGCAATCGAGGAGGCCTGCATCCCGGAATGTCGCTTGAACCGCTTTGCTATCCTCAGCGCGTACCTGAAGAACCGCTCCCAACTCCTCGTTGAAGAGAACTGCTGCCGAATCCTCTCCCAGTCGGTCAATAGAGACGGTGACGCCAGTTTTCCCTGCGAACGCCATCTCGACAAGCGTCGCGAAGAGGCCCCCATCGGAACGGTCGTGGTAGGCGAGAATCTTGTCGCGACTGAGCAGTGTTTGAACGGTGTTGAAGAACCCCTTTAGGGTCGCCGGATCGTCGACGTCTGGTGCGCTCTTTCCGACCTGATTGGTCACCTGCGCATAGATGCTGCCACCCATTCGGTTCTGCATGCGACCGAGGTCGACGTAGATCAGGTCGGTGTCACCGAGGTCCGTGCGGAGCTGCGGGGTGGTCGTCTTGCGCACGTCTTTGACGGGTGCAAACGCGGAGACGATGAGTGAGAGCGGAGCGGTGACACTCTTCTTGTCCTCGCCCTCTCCCCACGTGGCGCGCATCGACATAGAGTCCTTCCCAACCGGGATGCAGATGCCCAGCGCGGGGCAAAGCTCCTCGCCGATACTGCGCGCCATCTCGTAGAGGCCGACGTCCTCGCCCGGATGTCCCGCAGGTGCCATCCAGTTGGCGGAGAGACGGATGGTCTCGATGCCGGAGACATAGGCCGCAGCAAGGTTCGTACACGACTCGCCTATCGCCATGCGTGCTGACGCAGCCGGGTTGACCAGCGCGAGCGGAGTACGCTCCCCCATGGCCATCGCTTCGCCGCAGATGCTGCCATAACTGGACGCGGTCACCGCAACGTCCGCGACGGGCACCTGCCATGGTCCAACCATTTGGTCGCGGACAACGAGACCCGTGACGCTACGATCGCCGATGGTGATCAAGAACGACTTGTCGGCGACGGCTGGCACGCGGAGCACGCGGCGGGCAGCTTCTTCCAAGCTGATGAGGTCGGTCGCGACGGCCTCGCGGGGAGCGTTCAGCGTATTGGCGATGCGATGCATCTTCGGGGCTTTACCGAAGAGCAGGTTCATCGGCAGATCGATGGGTTTGTTGTCGAAGTGGGAGTCACCCATCTCCAAGCGTTCAGCGTCGGTGGCGTATCCGACGACCGCGTACGGGGCGCGCTCGCGAGAAGCGATGGCCTCGAAGAGATCGAGTTTTGCTGGGTCTAATGCGATGACGTAGCGCTCCTGCGACTCGTTGCACCAGATCTCCATCGGCGCCATTCCAGGCTCGTCGTTGGGGACCTCTCGTAGCTCCAGCCGGGCGCCCTGATCCGCATCGTGAACCAGCTCGGGGATCGCGTTGGAAAGGCCGCCAGCGCCGACATCGTGGATAGAGACGATCGGGTTTGCTTCGCCAAGCTCCCAACAGCGGTCGATGACCTCTTGGCAGCGGCGCTCGATCTCGGGATTCGCGCGCTGGACTGAGGCAAAATCGAGGTCCTCAGCCGAGTCACCGGTAGCCATCGATGAGGCCGCGCTACCGCCGAGGCCGATGAGCATCGCCGGCCCGCCGAGCACGATGATCGGAGAACCCTCCGGAATCGGATGCTTGTCGACATGCTGACGACGGATATTCCCCACGCCGCCGGCGACCATGATTGGTTTGTGATAGCCGCGGACCTCGTCGCCATTCGCGGACGCGACGACCTGCTCGTAGGTCCGGAAGTAGCCGGCGAGGTTCGGACGTCCAAACTCATTGTTGAACGACGCTGCGCCAATCGGGCCCTCGATCATGATCTGCAGGGGCGTGGCCATACGCGGCGATCGACCGTGGTCGACTTCCCAGGGCTCAAGCGCACCGGGAAGTCGCAGGTTCGAGACGCTGAAACCGCAAAGACCCGCCTTCGGCTTGGAGCCGCGACCGGTCGCGCCCTCATCGCGGATCTCGCCGCCCGAACCCGTCGCCGCGCCCGGAAAGGGCGAGATGCCGGTCGGGTGGTTGTGGGTCTCAACCTTCATCAAGATGTCGACGTCTTCCTCGACACCCCGGTACACGCCACTGCCCGCTTCGGGGAAGAAGCGCTTGGCTTTCGAGCCCGCAATGACGGAGGAGTTGTCGCTGTACGCCGAAAGCACGCCATGACTGTGAACGGCGTGAGTGTTGCGAATGAAGCCGAAGAGCGACTGCTCTTTGTCTTCGCCGTCGATGGTCCACGAGGCGTTGAAGATCTTGTGGCGGCAGTGCTCTGAGTTGGCCTGCGCGAACATCATCAGCTCGACGTCGGTCGGATTGCGGCCGAGCGTTGTGAAGCGGTTCACGAGGTAGGTAATCTCGTCCGCGGCGAGCGCGAGTCCCAGCTCGGTGTTCGCTGCATGAAGAGCGTCCTCTCCGCCGCCGATGACGTCGACCAGACTGAGCTCGCGGGGCTCCTGTCGGGTGAAGAGCGCCTCGGCCTCTTCGAAGGAACCGAGCACTACTTCGACCATGCGATCGTGCAGCGCCAGACGCACATTTCGCACCTGCTCGGCGGGCAGCGGCTCCTTGGATGTGACTCGATAGGCAACCCCACGTTCGAGACGCAGGACCTTCGTTAATCCGCAGTTACGCGCGATGTCCGTGGACTTCGAAGACCACGGCGAGATCGTGCCGATACGCGGGATAACGAAGTGCAGGTCTCCATCGGCATCCCGAGCGTTCATGCTCGGTCCGTACTCTAGGAGCTGATCGAGCAACGCGGACTCATCAACGTTGAGCTCGCTCTCTAGCTGCGCGAGGTGCACAAAACGAGCGGACACGTCTACGACGTGGATGGAGACCGCGCGTAGGGCGGCCAGGAGCTTCGCGATTCGGAACGAAGAGAGCGCCGGGGCGCCGGGCAAAACGAGCATGTTAGCCAGTGGTGCTGCGGGTAGGCGCGCTGCATATAGTCCGGGACGCAAAAACGAAAGCAGGCCGGCCATTACTGGCCGGCCTGCTTCGAAACTGTACGCGTTTGGCGCGGGCGAACTACTTGCCCTTTTCGGCCTTACGCTTCTCTTCGAACTCTTTGATGAGTTCAGTCTGCACGCCGCGAGGAACCTGCGAGTACTTGGCGAACTCCATCGAGAACTCAGCCTTACCCTGGGTCGCGGAGCGAAGGTCGTTCGAGTAACCGAACATCTCCGCGAGCGGAACTTCGCTCTCGATGACTGCGTAGCCCGCGCGGCTCGTCGATCCGAGGATGATTCCTCGGCGCTTGTTGATGCCACCGAGAACAGTTCCTGCGAACTCTTCGGGAGTCTCAACTTCGACGCGCATGACCGGCTCAAGGATCACTGGGTTCGCCTCGCGGTATGCCTCACGGAAGGCCATACGTGCTGCGAGCTTGAAAGCCATGTCCGAAGAGTCGACCGCGTGGAAGCCACCGTCGTCGAGGCCAACCTGGATGTTCACGATCGGGAATCCGATGAGCGATCCCTTGGTCATCGCCTCCTGGAAGCCCTTGTCACATGCCTGCTGGTACTCCTTCGGGATGACACCACCAGTGATCTTGTTGACGAACTCGTAGTGAGTTCCGTCCTCGGTGGGCTGAAGCCAACCGCCGACCTTTGCGAACTGACCGGAACCACCCGTCTGCTTACGGTGGGTGTAGTTGTAGTCGGCTCGCTGCGTGATCGCTTCGCGGTAGGCGACCTGAGGGGCGCCAACTTCGACTTCAACGCCGAACTCGCGACGGATACGCTCGATGTAGACCTCGAGGTGAAGCTCGCCCATGCCACCAATGATGGTCTGGCCGGATTCATCATCTCGACCGACGCGGAACGTCGGGTCTTCCTTCGAGAAGCGGTTGAGCGCCTTCGAGAAGTTGTTGAGGCCTTCCTTTTTCTTCGGCTCAACTGCCAGCGTAACGACGGCCTCAGGAACGAACATCGAGGTCATCGTGTATTCCACGGTGCCATCGGTGAACGTATCGCCCGAAGCGCATTCAACGCCGAAGAGAGCAACGATGTCGCCCGCGAAGGTCGCGTCGATCTCGTGCATCTCGTCCGAGTGCATCTGCACCAAGCGTCCAACCTTTACCTTCTTTCCGTTGGCTTGGTTGTAGAGGGTGTCGCCTCGTTTGAGTTGGCCCTGGTAGACGCGGCAGTAGGTCAGCTGACCATATCGGCCGTCCTCAAGCTTGAACGCGAGAAGAACAGCCGGCTTGTCGAAGTTGGTCTCAAGCTCGACTTCCTGCTCTTCGTTGCCCTGGTCCAACGCCGTGTAGGTCTGGTCGAGCGGCGACGGCAGGTAGCGCACGATGTTGTCGAGCAGCGGCTGAACAGCCTTGTTCTTGTAGGCGGAGCCTAGGCAGACGGGCGTGAGCTTGCGAGCGTGAACCACTCGGCGAAGCACCGGATAGATCGTCTCCGCGTCGACCGGCTCACCTTCGAGGAACATCATAGCGATGTCGTCGTCGAAGTCCGCAAGGGCCTCAACGAGCTTCAGGCGCTGCGTCTCCACGATCTCTTTGAGATCATCGGGGCACTCCTCAGTGCGGACGATTTCGCCCTCGTCGCCGTCGTTGTAGTAGGCCTCACGCGTGATGAGGTTGACCACACCAACGTGCTTCTCTTCGAGACCAATGGGGTGCTGGATCATCACCGAGTTGTGGGCGAGCTTCTCACGAAGCTGCTCACAAACACCGAGTGGGTCTGCACCGGCGCGGTCGCACTTGTTGACGAATGCGATGGCCGGAACGTTGTAGCGGCGCATCTGACGGTCGACCGTGATCGACTGCGACTGAACGCCAGCGACTGAGCAGAGTACCAAGATGGCACCGTCGAGGACGCGAAGCGCGCGCTCGACCTCAATCGTGAAGTCAACGTGACCGGGGGTGTCGATGATGTTGATCGCGTTCTCACCCCAGTCACAATACGTCGCTGCCGACTGGATCGTGATGCCCTTCTCTTTCTCGAGCTCCATCGAGTCCATCTTCGCGCCGACACCGTCCTTTCCTCGCACGTCGTGGATCGCGTGGATCTTACCCGTGAAGAAAAGAATTCGCTCGGTAAGCGTGGTCTTTCCGGAGTCGATATGAGCCGAGATTCCGATGTTTCGGACGAGCTCGCGAGGCTTGGCGTCAGCCATGGCTGTTTGGAGTGTTTGAGTTAGATAACGGGCCCGGGCGTACGCGCGGGGACCTTTAGCGCGCGAGCCCCGTAACCCATGGTGGGGGCGTTGTCACGTAGTGATTGCGGGCCGTTAGCCCGGTTCGTAGAGCGCCGGATGGGCGAGACGGGGCTCCGTTGTGTAGCGGCGCGGATCGATCGAGCGGCCCCACTGGCCCAGACACGCAGGTCAGCACCGCCTGTCTCCCGAGCCACTCCAAGAAAGACCGAGGCCCTGTGCCCCCTACGATCCCGATAAATGCTGGATCATCGACTACTGCGCACCTTTGACGAGTCAGTCACTCCGATATCTACTCGTGGTGCGCACAGCCCGAGAGTTGGACACTCGCCACCCTACTGACCGCACTCCGTTTGTCGCCCGGCGCACCCATCCGAGTCTCCGCCCTCACATGCAGCAGTGAACGCGCTGCAGGCGACTTCCGAGTTCTGCCGGACGCCCCTCGTACCGGCCATGACGCGCGGCGAAGTTGGTAGCAGGCTGACGCATCGCCTTGACCGCAGAACGTCGCGAAGCCTGTGGCCGTCAAGCCGGCAGAATAGTCGGACACGAGCGAGGCGCGAAAAGTGATCCAGGTCTCCGCGATCACGACACCGCTCATCGTCAGGCGAGCCTACGAGCCGCTCGCGAACTGCTGGCCGAACGTCGTATGGCTCTGCACGGGATCCAGCCGGACCGCGATGGCCCGCCGAGTGGTGTCCCAAGTCATCGGGTCAACCTGAACGATGCTCTCACGAGGAGCCGAACACGCGCAGAGAACAAGCGCGAATGTGAAGGCGAGTACGAGATGCATCAGGTTCCGCAGCTCGCCGAAGGTGGCGGCAAGCTGCCTCAGGACTCCGTAGCGATCAACGTATCAAGCGGCGAGACCACAGCCACGCGCGCCTCACCAATCAGATCGTACAGAAGCCCATATACGGTGGCACCACGCTCGCGTTCAGGTTGTCGGCATCACAACGTGAGTCGTCGATGTCGTCGCAGTCATCGAACCCGGAGCGACAGACGCGGCGACAGACGGGACCGGTGCTTTGAAGGTCAAGACACAGGGTGAGGTCTTCGCCACAGGCTTCGCCCTCAGCCGTGCAACGATCTCCGTGTGTACCTGGCTGAGGATCCTGCAGACACCACGAGCGAGAGAGGCGTCCGCGGATGACTTGATCGCCATCGCAGGTCTCATCCTCGGCGCACCCTTGCTCTCCGTACGGCTCACAAAGCGGGTGGCAGAGCGACTCACCTGTTCGGTCCAGACATGCAGCATAATCCTCGCAGTCCTGGCCGAAGAATCCGGTATTTGAGCAATCATCCCATGGTCCGGCGAAGCCTTCCTCGACGCCGCAGTAGCCATTGGCCGCGACCGCACGATCGCTTCGGATGTCGAACGGGACACAGGTGTCGGACTCTTCGTCGCAGCCGTAGCTGCCGGCACCGCGTGGGTACGGCGCGCACGCCTCGCGGCAAGTGCCAAACTCAGCTTGTCCGCCTGGCACACAAACGGTGCTCGGCTCGGCTATCTCGGTAAGACTAATCCCAGACACGCCATCAACGGCGTTGATCAGACGAACCAACGAATCTCCGGCTTCGGCGCCAGCATCCTCGCCGCCGCCTATATGGAAGACCGTGTAGTCGTCGGTGCCATGAAGCACGGCGGTAACAAGCGCATCCGCATCCACGGCCACGGCCCACGGGGCACCGTCGACCGTAATCGTCACGGGCAGCAATGAGTCGACGGCTACGTATCCTTCAGCAGGCGAGGACGCACCGCTCGCAATCACCGAGGCTTCTCCACCGTCGATCGAAACGCTCGGCTCGCCCGTCGTAGAGACATTCAGCACGCGAAGTCCAGTCGTAACATCGCCGGCACGCTCGCCGAGCGAGACGACAACAATGCCGCCCGCGCCATCATCGGCGACCACGAGCGTCTGGGCGAGACCCTCGTTGGCTGTGACAGTAATCCCGCCCAACCTGTTACCCGAGTCGTCCCAGAGGCTGAGGTCGTGGGTTCCAGTTGCGACTGATATAAACTCGCTGACATCCCCAAAGTTGGTCGGCGCGATCACGACTGCGCCTGGACCGATACCGGCGGGGCAGTCCACGTATCCACCGCTTCCGCTACCGAGCGGATTGCAGAAACGATTACACGTCGCCGTGTCGCCCCGGATGGTGCTGCAGGTTAGACCCTCGCTACATTCGCCCTCGATGCCGTCGCCGCATTCTGCGCCATCATCGAGGAGAGTGTCGGCCGGCGGGTAACAGAACCAGTTGTTGATGCGCGCACGCCCAAAGAAGGGGCCACAACGCGAGCCCTCCTCTGTGCACAGCCCCTCGTCGAACTCATCGCAATCTGCTGCGCAGATTCCGGCGCGGTTGGTGATCGTCGCGTCCCACGCTCGCACGCAGTCGAGTCCGTCATCGGCGCAGTCGTCGTCGCCGTTTCGGAGGTCGCAAGGGCGCACGCACTGGTCGAAAGCGCAGCGCAGACCCGGCGCACAGATGTCGCTCGCTGGCGGGTTACCGGAGTCGTCCTGACCGCACTCATCACCGTTCTCTGCCGTACCGGCGGTGAAACAGAAGCTCGCGTTGTTGCCGTAAGCGACGCAGGTACCAACGCCCTCACAGGTCTCCTGGTCGAAGATGTTCGTGCACTCGTTCGGCAAGCAGAGGCCATCGCGCTGAGCATCCACCGGGGTGTTCAAGCGGAAGCAGTAGCTCTGGTCCGGACAATCTGCCGACTCTGTCTCCGCCGCGAAGTCCTGGTCGCAGTAAGAGAGGCAGAGCCCTCGGCCGGTGTCGCAGATCAGGCTGTCCGTGGACTGCTCGTCACTCTCGCATTCGTCACCGTGGGCCAGACAAACGTCCGGCGGCGGAGGAGGTGGTGAGCAACACCCATCAATACACAAAGCGCCCGAGCCCAGCTCAAGGCACTCGGCTGCCCGCGTGCACTCCAACTCACAAACGACGTCTGGCTCAACGTCGGCAGCATCTTCGACCGTGTCGGGCGCTGCGTCAGAGGTGTCGCCAACATCAGCTCTGATGTCCGCCTCATTGGCCGGCGGGTCATCGCTGCCGCATGCGAATGCGAATGCACAACAGACGAGAAGAACGGGGTAGTTTCTTTGCACGGGGAGCTCCTAGGGATCGTTGCCTTATCGGTGCAGCAAAACCTGATTGCTGTCAAAGGCCGATGACCGAAGGGTCGAATTTGCGAGACAATGAAGAGTGGCGGAACGTAGTCGGGCGAGCGGGTCACTACGCCGAAGCGTCGCAGCCAAACCACGTCGATGCAGCACCGAGGGCGCCCCCGCGAACGAGCGAACTCCTCAGTCTTTGCGACCGATCCAGCCCTTTCTCCTGAAATAGGAGAGCTGGGCGAGCGCCAAAGCAAACATCGCTACGAGCGCGATCGGGTAGCCGTAGGGCGTGTGGAGCTCCGGCATATTCCAATCGGAGATTGTGTGGTCGAAGTTCATCCCCCACAGCCCAACCAGGAACGAGAGCGGGATGAAGATCGTCGAGACGATCGTCAGCAACGCCATCACGTCATTCAGCCGGTGGCTGACGACCGAGAGGTGAGTGTCCATCACAGAGCTCGCCAAGTCTCGGTAGGCATCGACGCCGTCCGCAGCTCGCCGAAGATGGTCAACGGCGTCTCGGAAGTAGACCCGAGTCTCCGGCTGAATGAACTCTTCGGTACCAACGACCAGCGGAGCAAGCGCGTCGCGCAGCGGGTAGATCGATTTGCGAAGCATCAGCAAATCACGACGAGCACTGTGCAGCGGGGCCACCGGGTCGCGGAGCGACTCGTCGAGCACGCGCTCTTCGATATTCTCAATTCGGTCACCAACCGACGCTAGGATCGGAAAGTAGCCGTCGATGACGCCATCGAGCAGCGCGTAAAAGAGGTAATCTGCGCCGTGATTTCGGATGCGTCCCCGGCCCTTTCGAATCCGAGTTCGAAGGTGATCGAGGCAGTCTCCCTCATGTTCCTGGAAAGTCACCACGACGCCCTCCGCCAGGAAGAGGCTCAGCTGTTCGCTGTGCACGCCGCGCTCGTCCCGATCGAGCATGCGCGCAACACAGAAGAGGTTCTCTTCGAACTCCTCCAGCTTCGGTCGCTGGCCCAAGTTGACGACGTCCTCAACCGCGAGTTCGTGCAACCCAAGGGACTCCTGAACGGTCCGGAGCAGCTCTTCGTCACCATGACCGATAACGTCAATCCACACGACCGGGTACTGTTTCCGATAGGGTTCCACCTCAGCGAGAGACTGGATATCTACTTCCTCGAAGGCATCCGGCCCGTAGGCGATCACATGCGCCTTGGCGTCCGGCGCACCTCGATCAAGGACGATATTTCCAGGGATCGAACCGGGCGCAGACTCACGCCGTGTATGTCGAATGGAGTGAGGCATCAGCTACAAGAATTCGCAGGCGAACGGAGCGTCTGGGGTGTCCTCCGGGGACACTTCGAGCACCCAGTCCGGGTCCACGAAGGGTTCGCCTGGTGCACCCAACTCGTACGACACCGATCCGGTGGGTTCCGATTCGGAGTCGCAGTCCGATTCGGCATCGAGGTCGATCCAGAAGAGCGTCAGGTGCGAGGCGGTTGCCCACATATTGACGAGGATTTCGACGCGGAATGTACCATCGGGCTCGATGATCGCTTGTCCGTATTCGAACTCGTCTTGTGACTCTTCCACGCCCGCAAACACAGTAAGACCCACCCACTCCTCGTATCCCGACCCGTTCAGCGTCACGACGTGCTCAAACGGGGCTGGGTAGACGCTTGAGAGCACACACTGGGACATGGACTGGAAGCAGAGAGGGTCCCTCGCGACGCAGCCCAGCACATGATCCAAGTACTGCGGCGCGGCCAAGCCTGCCTCGGCGCAGACCCCGTCGCAGGTTCCATCATCGGTCGGGATGCAGCCACCTTGCACATCGCGGGCCTCGCAGGCCGCTCGACACGTACTCAGCACATCCGTCGGCGCACTTGTCGTGTCCTCGGGACGAACGTCAAAATCACCGCTGTTGTCGGGCGGGATCCAATAGTCGGGAGGACCGTCATTGGGGTCGCTCCCGCAGGCAACACAGAGCGTAGCGAGGAGGAGGAGGAGGAGGGCGTGTAGCTTCACGGATCTTGGTGGGTTCGCGAAAGACGGAGTCGGCCCGAGATAGACTAGAGACCCCAGCCGACTTTGGCGAATGCAGCGTGGCCCCGACTACGCCGCACCCACGGGCGAGTGTCCGAGAGTCGTGTCGATTCGAGAAGGGCCACCGTGTTATAGGACTCGGCCAACTCTCCTCTGCATCGCCATCGAATGGATCTCGAAGCCGTCCGCGAATACTGCCTCAGCTTGCCCGCAACGACCGAAGGCTTCCCGTTCGGACCGGAGATCCTCGTCTTCAAAGTCTGCGGCAAGATGTTCGCGACGCTGAGCTTTGACGACCCGCCGCGAATGAACCTGAAGTTCGATCCCGACGCGATCGAAGAGAGCCGGGTCGAGTTCGAGTGCCTCGCGCCCGGCTATCACATGAACAAGAAACACTGGAACACGGCCACACTAGATAGCTCTGTGCCCAGCGAGACTGTTGAGGACTGGATTGGCGAGTCATGGCGACGCGCCGGGATGGGCCTCAAGAAGGCCGATCGCGTGCGGCTAGGCATCCAGTAGCACGCCGGCGACCGCCCCTGCGCTCCAACTCGCCTCCAAACCCGAACGGCGTTCGACGAGCGTTCGACTGAACGATTGAGAAGGGGCCTTGCCGGTACGGAGGCTATGAGGTTCGCGCCGACGTCAACTCGACCAGCATGGGAACCGATACAGAGCCTGCGAATTCTTGCGACAGCGCTGCTCTGTATGAGTAATCGGCTGCGCCGAGGATGAAACATCGTTCGGAACCGCCCTCGCGCCTCAGCCGATTGCGACAAGGATTGCGGCGCCTGAGACCTACGCCCGAGCAGCCGACGAACCGAGCGAGCAGACACCCACGCTGGACCCGGCGCTCGTGCTTCAGGCGGAGGTGTTGACGACTTGGCACTTCGTAAACTCGCTCTGGGGGGCGCGTTCGATCGCTGACCCCGAGTCGTCGCCCTGGACCACCGAGCTCTCGTCCTCCCCATCAGGGTGCGACGGGATCCCCTGAACGATCCATTCAAATTGCCCAATCGAGCGCGAAAGAGCGCGGCCGCAGTAGGCGCGCCCGGGAGTCACAGCCGGCGGTGGCGCCAAACGAAAACAGGCCGGCGGCGGCTCCAACCGAAGAAGATTCGAGGCGAGTCGCAAAAGGTCGAATAGCGCTGAACGACCAATTCCGAGCCGAGGACTGCCAGCGCTATTCGGAGGCGGCGCAACGCCGTCGATGCATGGAAGGGAAGCGTGACGCACACGGCAGGGTTCCGCTCAGCGTGGAGGCGGTAGAGGAGCCCTCCACTCCTCGCCGGCGACCCGTGGGACCCTGCGTGGTCTCGAGCAGCGGCAGCTCCGGCGCGAACTGTCGGCAGTACTGCACATTCAACGAGTGGGGTGCCATCGTCTGCGCTCCGCGAGTGGTTCACGGATACCGCACCTACAACCCGGACGCGCGCTAGGGGTGGCCCACAGATCGCGGGCAGGCGCGGCGGGTGGCGTGCCGCGTCGCGCGTTGTGAGCCCATCGCGGGTGGCACGTTCGATCGCCAACCGAGACCTTATACCCCGCAGCCAACGCAGGACTCCAACACAAGCGCAGCCCGATGGGAGGGGCCCAGGCCCAGGCCGAGCGAATCTCCCGAATGGGCAAGGTGGTCGGCCAAGCGGCGACCATCCATCGAGCTCGTCGGCGAGTCCTCACGGGGCTCACCCGGCGTAGGCCGCGGGGAACTACCCACGAGAACAGAGTTAGAGTGTTGTTTGTCAGGGAACAACGAGGGTTTTTACCCCTCGTTGTTCCGCTCCACCACTTGAAGGAACCCGAGCTTCCGGGTCGACTAGGGCTTTCCACCACCCGTCGCGGGCTGCTGCGGAGCGACGGTGTTCGCCGGGTTCACCGGAACGACTTGCTGAGACGGCGGCTCGATGTTGACCTGGGTTGGTGCTTCATCGTTGATGCCGCTCTCGACTGCCATCATAAACGCGTCTGCGACGCTCTCTCCATTCCAGTTGAGCACCGCGTCAGCGGTCATGACGTTGCCGTCGACGTCGGCCTCGTAGCTGAAGCTCTGGATGGCCTCGAGGAACTCGCGTGCGCCGGGCTCCTCATCCTCCATTTCGCTCAACACGAGCTCACCAAACTGTCCGGTGAAGTCGAGGAAGCTGCCGCCCACGTGATCGTGACCGAAGACCTCGGAGGCTGCCGCGTAGTCGGAACCTTGGGTGAACCCAGTGGAGTCTCCACCGATGATCGCGGCGAGCGCGTCTGCGTCTGCAGCGATCCAGACGTAGCCGTCGTATGCAGCGAAACCAACGGTCGGGCCAGCCGGCACGACGTACATATTGGTGTCACCAACCTCGCGAACTGTCGCCATTCCGCCGGTCGCCTCGACAAGCTCAACAATCACGTTCGAAGCGGCCTCAGTGTCCTTCACACCGAAGAAGATTACGGCACGTGCCTCGTTGATGTTCTGCTCGTTCGGAATCGTCTGCAGGAAGAGGCCGATTTCACCGGTGAGGTTGTTGATCACGTCTTCCTGCACGTCGAGACCAGTCGCCTCGTTAGCACCGGAGAGTGCGTCGTCGAACTCGCTACCAGCGTTCATCTCTTCGAGCTCGGCCTGAACCATGGCCAACGCTGCTTCGAGGTTCAAGTTGATGCGTACGCCAAACTCGATGGGGCCTGGTACGTGATTGGTTGCGTCGCCAAAGTTGCCGCCACCGTCGAGGATCGAGAGGAACTGCGAGTCCGCCACAACGACCGAGCGGGTCTGCACGAGGAGGCGGTCACTGTTCGCTTCAATCGCGAAGCCAATCGCTGTGACCTCGTCCAAGCCGGGAGCTGGACCGATCTCGCCGATCAGCTCGGCAACCGTCGCAGGGTTCAGCACGGCCGTCATGATCGGGTCGCCGCGGAAGTTTGCGGCAGTAGCGAGGTCGTTGGCCGAAGCGAAGTCTTCGCCTTCATCGCTGAGGTAGCTCGTGGCGTACTCGGCGAGGGAGCCGTGGGCGTCTTCGACGTCCCAAGGGAGATCAGCAACGATGAAGGCAATTCGGTCTTCGTCGAAGAGGATAACAAACTTGTCCTCAACGAAGAGGCCAGGCGTCGAGCCAACTTCGGTCGGCTGCATGGCGCCCTCTGGGGGATCCATTTGCTCAAGTCGAGCCACCATCGCGTCGCGAGCCTCGGCCGGCGTACCGTGCATTCCGAGTGTGACGGCCACGACAAGCGGGTCCGGCGCAAGAATCACGAATCCGGCCGGCGCGTTCAGGTCGACGCCAAACTCGATATAGCTCGCCGGGTCGAAGGCCTCGAACTCCACCTGCTCAAGGATCATGCTGCGCGTTTCTTCGCTGAGTCGCTCGCCAAACGCGGTGAGCATCGTGCCAGGGCCGGACATCGCTGCGACGCCGACAGCGCTCTGCGGCGTGGTCTCCGCCACGAGTGCAAGCGCCTGCGTGTCGGCTGCGCCGCCGCTGCCGCAGTGGCCGCAGCCGGTGCCGAACACAACTAGAATTGGGACGAGCTTTTTCATAGGAACCGTGGTGTTGGGTGTGCCTGCGTCGCTAGCATGTTAGACGCGTAGTGCAAGCGAGAAACGTCGGTTCGAGCGCGCCACGAGCGGCCTCGAGCCTCACCGGAGGCTCCATAAAAAGCTGCTGCACACACGCTAAACCCGACCTGCAGGAGCCAGCCATGGAGTCTCGAACGACGGCTTCTGCATGTTCTAGCGGCGCGCCGAACCGCGTGACGATATCTAACCCGGCCCACGTCGTCTACTCTCCGCCTGTGGGTAGGAATGCACAACGGATTGCGCTGAATGTGTTGCCGGTGATCACGGTCGCTGTCAGCGGCTGCAATCAAGCAACTAGCGGGCTCGGTTTCGGCGGTATGCTCGCGAAGACAACGCTCCTACTCGCGCTCGTGATCGGACTCGCCGTGCTCACACTGCGCCTGGCTGCTCGTGTCGGAATCGGCACGAGCAACCCCAGCTCCGGCAAGATGCAATTGCTGGACGAGCTTGTTCTGGGACCACGCGAGTCGATCGTCGCGATCAGCGCCGGATCGAAGGTGCTCGTCGCCTCACGAACCAGTGCTGGACTGTCTCCGCTGGCAACGCTCACTCAGGCGGATTGGAACGGAAGGGGCTTCGCGGAGGTCCTCGCAGAGGTCAACGCAGAGCGCAGCGCAGAGGGCGGCGCAGAGGCGCCAGAAGGCACCGATCGCTCCTCAGAAGAGCAAGAAATTGACCCCCAGGAGTTAGTCGCATGAGAGGACTCGTCATCTCCCTTGGGGCGGCCTTGCTGACGATTCCAAGTGTTGCCGCCGCCCAAGAACTTGCCGCCACCCCCTCTAGCCCTCTCATCACCGGTATTGGGCTCGCGCTACTCGGGCTGCTGCCATTCCTTCTGGTTGTCACGACCTCCTTCGCTAAGTTCGCGGTGGTTCTCAGCATCCTACGGAGCGCGCTCGGTACCCAGAACGTGCCACCGAACGTTGTGATGGCCTCGCTCGCCGTTATTTTGACGTCGTTCGTGATGGCGCCTGTCTTCACCGCCATGAGCGAAGAGGCAGCCCCACTGCTTGAACTGAGCGCGGAGGAGGTACGAGACGTCGATGCCTGGCCCGGCCGCGTCGAGTCCACCCTGAGCCCGCTGCGGCAGTTTCTCGCAGTGAACTCAGGTGAAAGTGAGATCGCGCTCTTTACCGAGTTGCGTGACGCTCAACCCGTCGAGCGGGTCGAAGATTTGCCCCTCACTGTGGCACTGCCGGCGTTCGCGATCACAGAGCTCTCCGAGGCGTTCCAGATTGGGTTCCTGCTCTTCCTGCCCTTCCTCGTCCTCGACCTTGTCGTGGGCAGCGTTTTACTGAGCCTCGGCATGCACATGTTGAGTCCAACAACGGTCTCGATGCCGTTCAAGTTGCTACTCTTCGTCCTCATCAACGGCTGGGTGGTGCTCTCGGAGAGTCTGGTTCTGGGCTACACACTTCCGCCGGGGCTCTGACGTGGAAACGAGCGCACTCTTGGAGCTGGCGCGCGAGGGCCTCTACCTCCTCGTCCTCTTGGTCGCGCCTCCGGTCGGTGCAGCACTCGTCGCCGGCCTGAGCATCTCGATTCTGCAGACGGCAACACAGATTCAGGAGCAAACGATCGGGTTCGCTGTACGCATGGGTGCGGTCATCGCAGCGATCCTCGTGGCGGCGCCTTGGATGGGTGCTCAGCTGATTGTCTTCACCGAGACAGCGTTCGGCCTGATTCGCGCGGTCGGTGCTGGATGAGCTTCGGTCTTCTATGGGAAGCACTTGTCGGAGATATCGGCTGGACCGTTCTTCTTATGACGCTGCGGCTCATTCCGATGGTCATCGTCCTGCCCGTCTTTGGCGGGCTCAAAGCGTCTCCATCGGTTCGCTCTGGCGTACTCTTGGCGCTGATGATCGGCTGCTGGCCTGCCGAGCTGGCCCCCTCTGCTGCCTCGTTGGAGGTCGTCGCTATCTGCGCCTCGCAGCTTCTCTTCGGACTGGCGACGGCGACGTGCATGCTGGCTGTCATCGAAGCCGCCCGCATGGCCGGATCGCTCGAAGACACCGCGCTCGGCCGCGGCAGCTTTGGCGCCGCTGATCCCTTTGGGGGCGGAGCGTCCGGACCTCTGTCAACTCTTCATTCGCTACTCTTCCTTGCTGTCTTTTCCGCCATCGGCGCCCATCGACTTGTCCTCTTGGCGTTCGTGTCCGGATTCGAGAGCTTTCCGCTAGACGCAATCTTGCTGCCGGAGCAGCTCGCACTGGTCACCGACAACGTGATCGGCTTCGTCGCCGGCGCATTCGCCGCGGCCGTCGCTGTCGCGCTGCCCGCTCTCGGAGTGAGTTTGGTTGTAGACATCTCGCTCGGATGGATGAGTCGCACACTCCCGCAGCTCCCGGTCCTCTTCCTCTCGATGCCGGTGCGCATGGTCCTCGGTTGGATCGTCGTCGCGGCGGGCCTCGCCGTCGCGATCGAGTGGCTTGTCGATGCGTCTCTGCTCGCGTTTGAAACCGCGGCGCGGCTGTGAGTACCGCGAAGACCGAGCCCCCAACCGCTCAGCGGTTGCGGACGCTGCGCCGAAAGGGTGACGTCCCGCTCTCCCGAAAGCTCAACCAAACGGGCGCGTTGGTCGGGGCCCTCGTCGGGTTGGCAGCTGTCAGTGGTGTGATCGCCCGCAGCTTTGCAGAATACGCGACGCTATTGCTCGCTCACCAGATCAGCTGGCTCGACGCGCTGGTGGCTGGCGGACGGCTCTTTGCCAGCGCTGCGCTTCCCGTGGCAGGCGCTGCCGCCGTCGGAGCGGTTTCGCTGGGCGCAATCCAGACGGGGATGATCTTCGCACCCAAACGGCTCGCTCCTGATATGAGCCGGTTCCAGCTCGGGCAGGCCTGGAAGTCACAATTTCGGATGGACGCGCTCGTCAACGGAACGATCGCGCTGGTGGCCGTGACATTGTGCACCGCCGCCGCAACCGTTGGCGTGAATCGGCTCGTCCAACACGCGCCGGACCTCGCAGAACGCGCAGCGACAGAGGGCGGGTTAGCGGTGGCTGGTGCGGTCGGAGATACCCTCGCGATGGTAGGCGGCGTCTGGCTTATCGTTGCGGTGACCGTCGCGGCGATTGACCTACAGTGGCAGCGGGTCTCGTTCCTGAACCGGAACAAGATGTCGCTCCAGCAGATCCGGGACGAGTACAAGCAGTCCGAAGGTGACCCTGAGCACAAGGCGCGTCGAGAGCGAGCGCACCGCGACCTGCTCCGTGGAGACCTCCGGAGCGGCGTCAAAGAGGCCGACGTGGTGATCGTCAATCCCGTAAGGATCGCCGTAGGCCTTCGCTATCGGCCGGATGAGCTGGACGCTCCGGTCGTGACGGTGACCGGCCGAGGAGACCGCGCGAAGGCCATCAAGCGTGAGGCACGGCGCAAGCATGTTCCGGAGTACGCCGACCGGAAAGCCGCCCGGGCCATCGTGGACCTAGAAGTCGGTGACACCGTCCCCGAGGAACTCTTTGAGCCCATCGCCATCATCTTCCGATGGGTGAATGAGGTTCAGGCCGCGGAAGCCGCAAAGGCAAAGTCGCGCCGGTCGTGACCAAGCGAGGCGCTCGCGGGGAAGCTCAGGCCAACACATAGAGGTCAGTAGACTTCCAGAGCAGCGAGAGTACGTATTGAACCGCTACCTCCGCGGAGGCAGCCTCGTAGGGTCTCGTAGCGTTGGGAGCCCAGACAAGCACTTCAGGACTAGTACCGCCTGGCTCTAGGCGGAATTCGGTCGTCCCGTCGCTTAATCGACACGCGTGCGTCCCGCTGAGTGCGAGCTCAACGGTACAAATGAGTGAGCGGCGCTCATGATCGGACCTGGTACCAACGACGGGAACATCCGCGGTCTCGCCGTCACGAGTGCCTGCGATGTCGGGTCGGTCCGTTCTGCGGATCGGGTCCTCGACCACGGGCGTATTAGTCGCTGGAGTGAACAATCGCTTAAGGAAGTGTCTCGTGGGTCTAACTTGGATCGGATGTTGGGCGGCAGTCTGGACTGCCAAACACCGTAGATAACTGCTTCGGCCAATATCTTATCTAATCCTGTGGCGAATTCAACCATCGGCTTCGCGCTGGCCCGGTCATGCAGCGAAAGGGATCCAAACTTCCACCCAATCGAATGCTCCGCAGGTCAGGAATGACGAATTCCTCAGGAAACTACGAGCCGCAAGACAGGAATGTCGCATTTGACCCCGACCCGAGAACGCGCACGCCAGCGAAACCGCGGCTGACGGATGTTGGCACGGGCGGTGCTTAGAAAGAAGCACCGCCCGAGAGATGACAGAGAGTACCAACGCCCCCGGACTGATGATTCTAAAAACACTATTTGCCAGTCCAGCGACCTTCGGAGTCCTGCTCGGTCTTTTGCTCGCCTACATTCTCGCGCCGCATCTCTTCTAGGAGCAACAACGGAGCGGGGTCGCGAGACACGGAAACTACCTCTGACCCGAGTCTCTCTCGGAATTGGCGCGGCGACATTACAGCGTGTACGGCTTAGAACCACCTAAGAGTACATGTAGGCATGAGAAACCCAATCGACCGACGCCGCATTCGAAGCGACGAACCCGACATCGCTGTCGACATGCAGCTCTCTCACATCGCCCATGTGCTGAACCTCGACGCGCTCGTTCTGGCGGACGACATGGGCCAAGCCGTTAGCCAAATCGGGGACACCGAGATAGGCGAGCTTCTCGCAGCCATGGTGATGTGGAGTAGCGTCACCGGTGAAGTCGACGAGCTCACTATTGAGGCATTGCAGGAGCGGGATCCGACGATCAAGCGCACCCATGTCACGCGAGTGTCGGTCGACATCCCAGGCGAGGCCAACCGATTGGAACTGGTGGCCCTAGGACGCTCGATCGTAACGAGCATTGGCTTGGCGCACGCAGCCGAGGGCATTCGTCGAATTCGAACGAAGCGGAACTAGCGAAGACGATCGTGCTTCCTCCCCCACCAGACGGCGCGCCAATCGCCGACCTCGACGAGCGCCAACATTGGCTGAGCCAACTTGAGGTTGCCTATCAACTCCCGTCTCACGGACTGCTCGTGAGACTCGACGGATTCAGCGTCTCCATCGGCGCTACGTCGCTGACGGCACGAGTGGGGGACGACGAGCGAGAGCGCAAAATTGAACCGGTCGAACTGGTCGAGCTTTCGACGCTCTGGACCGCCTTATGGTCGGCTCCAACAACCGACACACCCAGCGTCTTCCTGCGTTATCGCGGCGTATTCCGCACAGTCGGGGCGCCGCACGAGGAGGCTTTGATGGCTTGGCTTGGAAGAGCGCTCAACGCATAGCTCCGCGCTAACGCGGCCCTTGATGTGCACGGCAGACGCAGGGGCGTCACCATGTTCCAAGCCCGAGCGATGCAATAGCTAGGTGGCACGACCAAGCGATGCCATAGCTGGGTGGCACGACCGAAACGAAACCGATTCGCTACTCGGTGAAACCGATGGTGATAATCTCGCCGAGCGTCTCGGGCAGATCCACGTTGTCGGCCGTGGCGGCGCGACCCTCTATCTCTTCCTCGCCTTCTTCTTCTACTTCCGCCTCAACGACGACGGCCTCAAGCGCTTCGGTGTCGGGCGCAGTGGAGCGACTCTCTGGGCGCGCCTGCGCATACGCGGGAACTGAAAAGCTGAGGGAGAGCAGAACGATTGTGAGTGCGCGCATTGTAGTCGCTTGATGAAGGCGGCGGGATGGTACGGGGGTGTCCCTGCCAGCGTGTTCTGAGACTATGGATAGCGATTGTCTGGCCTGGTGTCGACGCGGACCGATTCCGATGGCTTGCCGCAACGCTCAATCATCGTCTGCGGCGCACGGTCGCATGACCCGCGAAAGGCACGGCCAAAGCAGGGGCGGCGCCATGTGCCGATCCCCGAGCGAAGCTAGATTTCCCGTTCGCAATGACGACACGATTCTCAGCAGGATACTCTCGCTTCTAGTAGCCCGCGACGAGGTCAACCGCCCAGCTTGCGACGTCCTCACCGGCCGTTATCGCCGCGACAACCTCGGCGACACACCGCACGCGGTCGCTCTCGACCTCCGTATCGTGTCCGCTGCTGTGGGGGCTCAGAACCACATTCGTCAGCTCCTCGAACGGATACGCGGACGGCGCGGTGCCAACACGCGACGCTTCATCCGACGGATAGTGGTACCAAACGTCGAGTGCGGCGCTGCCGATGGACCCTTGCTTCAACGCTCCGTAGAGCGCGCACTCGTCGAACACGTCGGCGCGGCCAACGTTCACGATCACAGCGTGTGGCGGCAGCAGGTTCAGCTCCGGGGCGCCGATAAGGCCCCGGGTCATCGGCGTCGAAGGGAGCGTGGAGATTAGAATGTCAGCGTTGGGCAGCAAGGTCGGCAACGCGTCCACAGTCTGCTCTCCAACTGCGCGTGGAACCCGCCGAATGACGACGACGTTCACGCCTATTGCCCGCAAGATCGATTCGATCCGCGCACCAATTTCACCGTAGCCGAGCAGAAGCGCGCGCTTTCCAGCGAGCCTGAGCGCAGGGTTAGCCGCATAGCGCGGCCGCCAGTCCAACTGACGCAGGCTACGGTCCATCTGCGGGATGCGCTTGGCCGCCGAAAAGAGTAGTCCGATCGCGGTCTCGGCGACGGCCGCGGCGTTGTGATGGATATGGAGCAAGCCTAGGTGGGGCCTGCCCAAGACGGCCGCCATAGTTGGTTTGGGAATCCCTACGTAGGGCACCACAAGCGTGGTCAGCTTGGCGAGACGGTCAAGCGCGGCGCAAGTCGGTCGACCGTCGACGAGGACCGCGGTTTCTATGGGAGCTTGGTCGGAAGCACCGAAGGTCCACTCGACCCCTGGACAGTGTTGCCGAAGCTCATCGGCTGCGGCCTCTAGAGGTGAGGAGCACACGTGAACTGATAGGATCGAGCCGCCCCTCACTTTCCCAGCTTCCAATAGCTCTGGCCGGCAACATCAACGGAGAGAGGCTTTCTCATTTCTAGATCGTGAGAGCGTGGGCGCCGCCGCATTGGTTGGCGCTAATCAACGGATCAAGAGAGACTGACGTAGGCGTCAGACGGCGAACGTCAGGCTGCCAACATCGCAGAGCGGTCGGACGCGCTTCAGGCAGAGGCGCACACACCACCGAAAACCCGCCTAGTCTACCGCAGAGACGTACCCCCCCGCCGGCGCCTAACGACGGCGGCGAATGCCGATCAAGCCCAGCGCAAACAAGCCAAACCCAAACGGGTTCACGCGACCAGCCGCGCTCGCACAGCCATCACCTGACCCGTCGCCGAGTTCGATGATGTCGCCGAAAAAGTCGCCCTCGGCGGTGCCGGGCTCGATCGAGTCAACAGGGGTCGGGTCGATCGGATCGACTGGCGTGGTCGGGTCCTGGGGATCGAAACACATGCCTCGATCATCGCAGAACTCGCCGGGGCCGCAGTTGAAGATCTGCTGGTCGGGATCATCGCAGTCGAGGTCGAACGCACCACAGTCGCAGTCGCAACCATCGCCGGCGCCGTAGAACGCGTCGTCGCAGTCCCACTCGGAGGGGACGCTGCCCGGCTCGGGCTCAGGCTCAGGCTCGCCGGCGCGCTCGTCTTCGCAGACACCGGCGTCGTTACAGAACTGGCCACCGCGACAGTTGAAGAGGCGCTGGTTCGGGTCGTCGCAGTCTGGGTCATAAGTGCCACAGGTGCAGTCGCAGCCATCGCCCGCGTCAAAGAAGTTAGGGTCACAGACCCAGCCGTCGGGGTTGGTTTCGCCGCCGCCGCCGTTCTCTTCGCAGTCTGCCGGACATGTCTGGAAATCCTCGCCGAGCGAGCAGATGCCATCGCCGCACTCAGACTCAATTCCGCAGAGGCGCTCCGAGGGATAGCCATCGCTGCAGAGGTCGGCGACCGCGAGGATCGCGTAGGTGATCTGCTCGCCGCCCATGCCTCCACCGGACTCAGGCAGAAGCGCGACGCGCGCGCATCCGCTAGAGTATTCGTAGTCTTGCTCACCGGCCACCAGGATCCCGACGACATTGAGGTCCGCATCGAAGACACCCGAACCGGAGTTGCCCCCGAAGGCGTCTACCGAGCCACGGAAGTCGTTCTGGTCCGCGCCGCGGTTCTCACCGAGAACGACGCCACCTGAATCCAACTTCGCCGGGATGCCGGAGCCGAAGCCGATCATGTGAAGGGAGTCCCCGTCGGCGACCGGCCACTGCTCCAGACTGAAGGCGGCGGGTACATGGTTGTTGGTGACCGGTCGGTCGAGCCGGACGATGCCGTAGTCGGCGCCGCCTTGGCGTCCCGGAACCGAGAGCGCGACGACCTCGTCACACTCGTAGACGTCTTCTTCTAGCCGTTGGGCGAGATTACCTTCCGTCTCGTAGTAATAGTTGAAGACCCAGCGGTTGCTGCTGCATCCGCTCTGAACGCAGTGGCCAGCGGTTAGGATGAGATCGTCGTCAATCAGCGTACCCGAGCAGCTAGCCGCCGTCGGATGATCGTAGAACGCTTCGTCGTCGCAGAGGCCTCGTGATTGACCCAGCGTATTGCTGCGCATCAACACCGTTCCGTCGCCCTGGTAGACAATCGCATCGGCCGAAACCATCGCCGCGATCGACTCGCGGGTCAGTCGCTGTAGGGCCTCGTCGGAGCTCTCGTAATAGTCCAAGCGCGAGTCGTCGCCGTAGACAACTTCCTGGCCGACGGTCTGAGTCGTCGTGGTGTCTTCAGTCATTTCAGCGGCGCAAGCGCCAAGAACGAAGACTGGAAGAACGATGACGGAAAGAAGCGGAGTTCGTCTCACGGGATCTCTCATTGGGTACCGGGTTGAAGGCTGTCGACGCAGCCTCTCGAGCGCAGAGGTAGTCTAGAGATCGTGCGGGGCGAAATCAAGCCCACCTCATTGTAAGCCATTACAATATGGTGACCATTTTCAGGGGCTTACAATCGCCGCCATCTACCGCCAGCAAGAAGCGATCGCGAGGCCTAAACAGCGCTGCCATAGATGAGCATTTGAGCCGCTCTGGTTGCCGCCGGACGGTCGTGCCGCAACCCAGAGACCGGATGGGTCGACTGATGCCCCAAAGTGGTCCAGACTCCGCGCCACACACCCTCAGAACCCCACGCGCGATGACACTCGCACTGCTCGGCGGAACCCCCGTCTGTGACAAATCCCCGGCCGTCGATTGGCCGCTCTACTCCAATCGCGAGAAGGAGCTGCTGCTCGAAGTCCTCGAGTCACGCGAATGGGGTGGCTACCCCTCCCCGTCGCCGAAGGCCGCCGAGTTCGCCCAGGGCTTCGCGAATCATCACGGGGCCAAGCACGGCATCTGCGCGACCAACGGTTCTGTCACGCTCGAGGTCGCGCTGACCGCGCTCGATATCGAGGCTGGCGATGAGGTCATCGTTCCGACCTACACTTGGATCGCGACCGCCGCCTGCGCCGTGCACCTCAACGCAGTGCCCGTCATCGTCGACGTGGACCCAGAGTCCTACTGCATCGACTGCGACGCGGTCGAAGCCGCGATCACCGAGCGCACGCGCGTCATCATCCCGGTGCATCTTGGCGCCAATATGGCCGACATGGATCGCATCATGGCGATCGCAAAGAAGCACGACCTGAAGGTCATCGAAGACTGCGCGCACGCTCACGGAGCTTCGTGGCGTGGCCAAGGCGCGGGCTCGATCGGCGACATCGGCTCCTTTAGCTTCCAGCGCTCCAAGCTGATGACCTCCGGCGAGGGCGGCATCGTCATCACGTCAGACGAGATCCTGCGACAGCGCTGCCACGCGATCGTGAACTGCGGCCGTAAAGACCCTGGCTACGACACGTTTCCCGGCGAATTATTCGGCGTGAACGCCCGCATCACAGAGTTCCAAGCCGCCGTGCTCATCGCACAACTTGAGCGACTCGATGAAGCCACCGCCTCCCGCGCAGCCGGCGCAAAACGCCTCGCCGCAGGGCTCGCAGAAATCGGCGGCCTGACGCCCCTCAAGCAAGACGAGCGCATCACCACGAAGGCCGCGTATCAGCTCGTGATGAAGTACGACGCGGCCGCCTTCCAAGGCCTGCACCGCGACCGCTTCCTAGAGGCTCTCGAAGCAGAGGGCATTGGTGCTGACGGCCCCTTCTATGTGCCGATCCCGGACCACGAACTCTTCCACGCCGAGACCCGACACTGGCCCCAGCTGCGCGCTCGGTACGGCGAAGGCGTGAAGGCCGCAAACGCCCGTGGAGAGCTCAAGTATCCGGTTGCGGCGAAGGCCGCCTACGAAGAAGCGGTCTGGCTCCACTACCCCTACCTGATGAGCGACCGCTCGGTGGATCAGGTCCTCGAGGCCGTCGCCAAGATCAAAGCCGCAGCGGGCTCGTTGCTCTGAAATAGGCCGCTCAGGCTACCAAAATTCCATATTCCGCCGTGTTCCGCTTACACTGACCACATGTATGTCCGGCAGATACTACCGCTGCTCTTGTGCCTCGCTATCGGCGCATGTGCGAGCCCAACGCCCAACGCGGTCTTTGACGCGTCGGCTACCCTGCTGGCAGCGGCGCAGGGAGCCTCGGAGCTCGCGGGCGATTCGGCTGGCAGGCGGGCGATCTGGGAGGCATCGAGCCGGCTGCGCTCCTCGGTGCCGCGCTCCGCAAGGCAGCCGGAGCTGACGCGAGAGGCCTTCCTTCTTGCCGTTGGACGACACGATGCGTCGATGACCACCCGTCTTCGCGCCGCGTGGATCGCACCTCACGACGATCTAAAGGTGCGCATGGCGCTCGTCGAGCTTGCCATGCGCTCGCTCGATTACGACTCCGCGCGCGCCCTCGCATGGGCGGCCGCGGAGGACTTCGAGGAAGCGAGACCCGCCCTGATGCGCCTCTGGTACCGCACGTTCAGCGCCGACCCGGTGTTCCTCCCGGACAACGTGATGACCCTCTCTTTCCCAGGCCCGATCGATGCGATCGAGCACTTGGGGGGCGGGTCGTCCATCACGTTCCGCTTCCGGCGAGCAGGCCAGACGATCGCAGCGTTCAAACCGATGCAAAACCGTCTGCAGTCCAACTACCGCTCTGAGGTGGCCGCCTACCGGCTCTGCCCGCTGATCCACTGCCGGTTCGACGTGCCACACAACCGCGAAGTGAGAATCTCGCGTCAGGATTTCTTGGCCCTGAACGGCCGGCACTCGGACAGCGACGTCTCTCGATTCGATCGCCGCTACGACGACCTCGTTTGGTTTGAAGACGAGCACGGTGTGGACTGGTTGCACGGCACAATGAAGGAGTGGATCCCCGAGTTCCGCCTGCTCGGCATCGAGTTTCGCAGCACCTGGCGACCGCTCGTGCAACACGACCGGGAGATACGCGACGATACGATCGAAGAGACGATGGGGCAGCTCTTCAACACCTCAAATCGGTCGCGCACCCCACGAGTCGGCGACATCGGAGACCTCGACCACGACACGCTCGCTCGGCAAATTTCGAACCTGCACGTGTTCGATCTGATGCTGAACAACTGGGACCGCTACTCGCGCCACTACACCGGCGTGAACTGCCAGTGGCACCACGAACAGTTCGTCTCGATCGACAACGGCGCCGCCTTCCCCCTGTACCGAGCACACGGAACACTCGCGAGCCGAGTGGAGTACAACTTCAACCAGATCGAGATGTTCTCAGAGCGCACCGTCAACTCGATTCGTTGGATGGAGCCAACCGCGCTCTTCCCGATCCTCTTCCCCACCACGCCCCACCACGAGGAGAAGCAGACCTTTGCTGCCTTTATGGACCGGCGGAAGTGGTTCTTGGAACAGCTCGACGAGCGATTCGACGAGTTCGGCGAAGAAGCCGTTCTCGCGTTCGACTGAGCACGGCGCGAGGTCTGCGTTCGTCAAGGCTGGCTCGACCCCTAGGTCGCGGCTAGGGTCAGCTCACCGGTCACAGGAGGGCGAATGCGTTCTAGAGCTCAAACAATTGCGGTCGCTCTCCTGAGTCTGTTAGCGGCGTGCAATGCCGAACCTGCAACGGAGGACGGGGCAAACGCAGCGGTCGCCGAGGATGTCGGCCCTGACGTGCCTGCTGACGCTGGAGACCCGACCGACGCGACCAGTGACCCCGACGTCGCCACAGAGCCAGATACCTCAAACGTTGCCGATACGATCCCCGACCTGCGGATCGACATTACGGACCCGTGCGGCGAGCGTGCGTGCGAAGTGGGAACGAGGCAGTGCGTCGAAGATACGCTTGAGCGCTGCCTCAGCGGAGACGATGGCTGTCCTGCTCTGGTCGCGGCAGACTGTGCCGTATTGGTCGTGGACGGATTCTGCGACTAGTCGCTCCGTGTCGCTGCGTGCGCCGACCCTCGCTCACGACCCTGCGCGGACGTCTCAACTCCCTGCGCCGCAGAGGGCGCGACGTGTGAAGGGCCAGTCGCGCTAACCTGCACGCGTGACGAGTTCGGCTGCGGAGTGCAAACCGAGCTGGATTGCGCGGACTCCGAGATGGGTTGCGACCGAGGTACCTGCGTCGAGGCGGAGCGATGTGCTGTGCCGTCCGAGTGCGAGGTTGGGGACACGTGGTGTGACGACACTCAGTTCACCCGCTGCGCTTTAAACTCCGACGGTTGCGCCGTCGCGAACGGCCGCGACTGCGCGTTTATCGGCGGAGGTGGCTGTACAGAACAAGATGGACGAGCGACCTGCGGCGGAGATCCGTGCGCGGAGCTACGCACCTGCGATGGACCAGGAATCTGTGAACACGAGACCGCCGTCGTCTGCGAGTAGAACACCGATGGCTGCTGGGTAGAGGTCTACCGCGACAACTGCGGGGAGCGCGGACTGCACTGCACAGACCAGGGTGAACGACCCTACTGCATGCCACTCTGCGCCGGCGCCTCGGAGTGCGACGCCGCCCAAGAAGGGAGCTGGTGTGAAGACAACGTTGTGAAGACATGCGCCGAAGGCCGCGACGGGTGTTGGTTCATCACGGACACCGACTGCGACGGCGTTGGGGGCTCGTGCGAAGAGGGTCTCTGCCGTTTCGAAGAAGCGTGCTCGCCGGTTTGGGCAGTCGTCGATTGCACGGAAGACGTCGATCAGGTGTTTGAAGGCACATTCGACGGTGCCCCTTCCGGGTTCGACATGCAGTGCAGCGATCCCGGTACTCCGTTCTCGGGGCATACTGGACGCCGCATCGACTTTAGGGTGACCAACCGCGGGACTGAACCGCGCGCATTTGGAGTGGGCTCTGGCTAAACCGACGACGGAGTGGGCTCCGAGCGATTCCGGTTGGGCGGCGATTGTATCGAGGACGGGACGGTCTGCCTGACGCGTCCGACCGACGCCAGCAACGACGATTGGATTCTGGAGCCCGGAGACGTCGGCGTGTTCTCGCTGGGTCTCAGCCCAGAGCGCCTCGGCTCGCCGCGCTGGAGCGTCCGTGTCCCTTGCCGTGAACGACTTCCATGGTGCGGCAACGGAACCCTGCAAGGCTTCGCCGACGAGGAATGCGATGACGGCAACGACGACCCTGGAGCCGGCTGTTTCGACTGTGAGTCAGAGCCTGGCTGGCTCTGCGAGAGCAACGAGTGCAGGGAAATCCTGAGTGGGGATGGCATCGTCGATTGGGGAGAGGAAATCTGCGACGACGCCAACTCTGGAAGCGGCGATGGGTGCTCCTCCGAGTGCGCGATCGAGGAGGGTTGGCTCTGCTGGGGCGACGGTACTTCGTTTTGCGAGTCTCGGACGTGCGGCGACGGAGCACGTACCCAGAGCGGGGGTCGTGACGACGGGAACCCCATCGGTGGTGACGGTTGCTCCGAGAATTGCGCGATCGAAATTCTTGAGTCCGCGGGGTGTGGTGATGGTCGACGTGCCCCCAGCCTCGACGAAGGGTACGACGACGGAGACCTCGATTCCGGGGACGACTGTACTGACGAATGCAGGGTTGAGAACGGCTATGTGTGCTTCGGTCGCCCATCGATTTGCCGAGAGTCATTGTGCGGCAACTCCAGGCTGGAGTTCGGAGAGTCCTGCGATGACGGCAACGACCTCTCCGGCGACGGCTATGCCACTGCGAAATCGAACTGCCGAACGCCCTGCGTGAGCTCGAAGTCTCAACCTGGATTCTCAGCAGCGATCCTCGATTCGGAACTCGCCTCTGCAACGAGTTTCAAGGACTCATCACCCAATTCAGCGTGGTCCTCGAGTTTCGAAACAACGGTGCAGCGGATGCGACCTACGAGTTCAGCGCAACAAACCCTCTTCCGCTCGTCAACCGAGATATGTATCTCGACGTAGAATTCTACGGCGATGAGTTTGCCAGCTGCGCGACCTACGATCGGGACCGGGAGCTCCAAATCGCGACGGTGTTTGTGCCGGCGGGTGAGGGGATCACCGTCATTGTCGCCACGTTCGACGCGCCAGGCGTTGGCGTGGTTCCGCTCACGGTGAGACAGACTGGTTTGGATTAGGGTTTTACTCGGCGAGCAGCGCCGAGCTCTTCTGCATGAAGCTTACACGGAGGGAAAATGCGCGCGCGGCACATCATATTCGCGTTAATCGGTCTCACTCTTTCCTGCGGCGACTCCGCCGTGGTCACGTGCCCCGTCGCGGTTCTTACCCCGTTCTCATGGCACCCATGTCACGTTTGCCACAACAATTCGCGCTGAAGAGGAGCGTGCGGATTTGCTTGATCGCGATCCTCTTCGCCGGACAGATCACGCTGGTGAACACGACACTCTTGAGCATCGCTTGGATCGAGGGATTCGGGATTCCATGGGACCTCATGACGGAGGCATCTGGCGCGGCAATCCTCTTTCATGCTGCGCTTCTCGCGCTCTGGGGTGCCCCACGCAGCGTTCGCTGGCCTCGGGTTCTGTTTTCTCGTCACGGCGTCAGAATCGGGGGCCTGCGGCGTAGCTGGAACCAAACAGACGTCGAAACCCCACAGAAGTACCGCGGCCTCACGTGTCTCGTCTTTCGCCTAAACCGGCGAAACCGATTTGGGGTGCCCAACGCAGTTGGGTCGCACCTGCTTTGGGAGCCGAGCGCAGTCGGTCGCACCTCGATCGCCAAGACGAACTGCCGCTGAGCCGACGGCCCCTCGACAGTCCCGTCCTACGGTCCTACTTCCATCCGACCCCTTGTAACGGCGCGGGCTATACGATGAGTTCGGCCGTAATCCCGTGCAGTATATTCGAGGGGGACGGAGGCGATCACCCTCACGAACGCAGTCTGGAGTCTGGCACGTAGAATTGGCGAACTGGCGCCGGATGTCGGCAATTCGGTCGTCCTCCTTCGTTGGCGCAGCGAGATTCGCTCGAGCGCTTAAGTTGGACATCGAGAACCTGCTCCGCACATCGATGTGGGCTTACTCGCCGCTCCCGGACATCCCCGCTACACTGCAGACGAAAGGGCCGCTCTCCCCTCAGAGGTAACCCGTTTTTGAACCCGGATTCATTGTTGGGATCGCAGTCGGCGCTCTACTGGCCGCAGTCTTGTCGAAGCGGCGGTGGGAGTACGTGCTCTCACTGTCCATCTTGATAGGTTGGGTCGGTTCGGTCGCCTGGTCTGTGGACGTCTTGGCACAGCCTGATGGGCTCTCCGCTCGACTCGATAGGATTTCCGCGTATCATCAAGTTTGGTTCTTATCGTGCGTTCTGGCCGCATGGGTCCTGGCGTTGGTCCTCCGACGGGGCTGGGCGCAATCCCGCAAAACACGGCGCGATGCCGAAAACTCAAAGTGGGAGCGCGAGAACACGGATCTGGCTCAGTGAGAGTCGGTCTCGCTCGTCGCCGCGCCCACAGCGGAACGAAAAACACGTCCCATCCGGCTCCGTTTTTCTCGTCGTGTGCCCTCGCCACGCTCTACACACCGTTTCATGACGTA
>JBLHWZ010000009.1:0-47731 GCA_047629415.1 Bradymonadia bacterium
CGTGCCGAGCAGCTAACACTAAGTCTGGCACGCTAGAGCTCAGTGGTCGAATCAGCTCGGCTCTTGGAGTCGTACGAGACGATCGAGCGCTCGGTCACGTCGCTCTTGGTTTCCAAGCTCATCCCACTGGGCGGCGGCTAGCGTGAAGGCTTCGATGGCTCGGTCTCGCTCTCCGCGGATCTTCAATACATCGCCACACAACTCGGCCGCTTCTGCGATGTCGACGTCGTGCAGTGCCGACTCGGCAAGCGCCTTCCTGGCAGCTCGCAGCGTTCGATCGAATTCGGAGAAGCGCGACAGGTGCGCCAAACAGGGAAGCAGGTGGACGAGTGTCCAAGCCCGGAACGCGAGGTTCTCGACGGTTGGCAGCGCCGCGGCGAGCTCGTCGTGAGCGGCTTCGAACTTCCGTCTGAGCAAGAGGGTAAGGGAGAGGTTCAGCTGTGGGACGATCGCGTCCTTGGACCCAATACGACTCATCGTGTTGTAGGCCGCTCGATACAGTCGCTCGGCTTCGTCGAGCTCTCCCCGGTAGCGTGCGATCTCGCCCAGTCCATTTGTATACTCGGCGGCCTGATGCGGGTTACCTATTCGGAGCGCGATCTCGCGTGCCTCAGTGTAGTGGCTGCGGGCTTTTTCGTACTTCTGCTGGGTGCGATACACATGGCCTAGACCACAGACGCAGTCAGCTACCTCGCCTTCTTCGTTGAGCGTCCAGAAGAGGTTCATCGCCTTCTCGTACGAGTCGATTGCCCTCCGAAACTGGGAGCGTTCGCGTGCGATGACGGCGGCCGCACGAAGGGCACGCGCTTTGCCGCGGAACTCGTCCAAGACCTCAAAAATTCCGAGCGCTTCAAAGATTCGGCGCTCCGCCGTAACGAAGTCGCGGCCGAGGCGGGAGACGTGACCGAGGATGAAGAGCGCCTCGGCACGTGACCGATAGAGGTTGTGTTTGTTTGCGACCTCCAGCGCCCTTGTCGCGGAGGCCTCGCAACTCTCTAACTCCCAGCATCTGCGATAGGTCTCTGCTCGCACGAGCAAGCCCTCCACCTGGCGAGGGTCGTCCTTGTCCTCGGTGAGGGATGACATGGCTGTATGCCAAAGATCGAGCAAGCCATGAGCCTCAGTATACTCGCCTAGGAGCACGTGTGACTCGGCCGCGGCGAGCAGAGGCTTCAGTGCCTCGGCAGGCTTTCCGGCAGCGAGGAGGTGACGTGCTCGTCGGTCTGCAATGGACGCGTCCTGCTCGCTCCCGCGCGCCGCGAGCATGTCGGCACAAATGGAGTGTAGCTGCTGCTTACGCTCCTCGGGTGCGGCTCCGACGACAGTCTCGCGGAACATCGTGTGGCCGAAGGACCAACCCTCCGCTGCTTGCCGGACGAGTCCGTGCGCTGCCAGCGAGTCGAGCAGCTTCGTTGGCACTGGCAGTTCGGCGCGCGTGAGTGCGTCGAGGTATTCCTCGCGGTCGACACGATTACCGAGCACGCCGCCGAGCTGCACTGCGTGAATCTCGGCGGGATCTTGGTCCACCCAGGCGCGCTCCATGCGGCCTTGCCAGACTTCGCGCAACCCATGCGGAAGCTCGATCTCCGAGTTCTTCCGTAGCCGAAAGCCTTGCGGAGTGGGCTCCAATAAACCTCGCGCGACCCAGTCTCCGACGAGCTGAACCGCGTAGAGCGGGTTGCCCGCGGCGCGTTCCCGCAGGTGGCGAGCTAAGTTGCCGGTCAAGAAGAGCAGCTCCTCTACAAGGCTGGCAAAGTCCTTTGGAGGCAGCGCGTCCACGACGATGGTGTCGAACTCGTCAAGCGACTGAAGAGCCTTGAGTTGCTCCTGCTCAGCGGCCCGCTCCGCTAGGGCTTCCGTTTGCGCGGTGAGCACGAAGAGAACAGGCGTCTCCCGTGTGTGGGCTGCGCCCAGCAGGAACCGAACAAAAGCGATGGTGTCGGCGCCCCACTGTACGTCGTCAAACCAGACGATTTGAGGTCGCGTCCGGCATGAACGGGCGATGTCCCGTGCCGCGACGGCATAGCGTTCGGAGTTGTTTGCGAAGCGGATTCGATCCGCCTCATCCGCGCCGAACCCCTCGCCACCGGGCGTGGCACCACCGGTCGCGACGATCTCCGCTAGAGCGCGTGTCTCGTAGGTATCGACGATCCCGGTTGCCCTTAGGACCGAGTCGATTCGGTTCAGCGCGACATCGAAGTCGAGAGTATCCAGCCCATAGCGACGGGTGATGAGGGCCTGGAGTCCGTGACGCGGCCCGCCGGTGGGGTCGTGACCTGCGAAGACCGAGCTCGCGGCTCCGGACTCGACGGCGGTCGTACAGATCCACTCGGCTAGGCGTGATTTGCCAAAACCTGCGGGCCCCTGGAGTAGAACGGCGCGCGCTCGGCTTGAGGTCCGCACCTCCCTCAGCGCTTCCCAAAGCTGGTCTCGCTCCGCGCTGCGGTCGACCATCGGAATCGCGCGCAGCCCGTAGAGTCCGAGACCTGCACCGACCAGCTTTGCACCCTGTTTCCGCTCCGTGACCCCACGCCAGTCGGCGGGGAAGGGTGGTAGATCTGTGGAGAAGTTCCAAGCCCCGCTAGTCGAGCGCACAGGCTCTCGGGGCTGCGGCGCCGGTCGCTCGATCTGTTCGGACGCTTTTAGCGCCCCGGCGATGGTAATCGCGCTCGACATCCCCAGTCGTTTGGTCTCCCCGGTTGCAAGATCGAGGGGTTCAAGCTCCTCGAGATCCAACGCGATCGTGGTGGCGAGCTCTGTGTCGACGTCGCACATCCAGCCGAGCGCGTAGAGTGCGTCGGCGGCGCTCCGAAACCGGTCTTCGGGGCGCTTCTCAAGCAGCCGTTGGAGCCACTTCTCAAATGCTTCAGGAACGCGGGTTTGTGGCTCGAACGCGGGTAGCGGACACCGCAGGTGTTCGACCGCCAGCGCTACTGGATTCTCGGCCTGAAACGGCAGCTGTCCACAAACAAACTCCCACCCCATGACGCCTAACGCGTAGAGGTCGGTCCAAGCCCCAAAGTCGAGTAGGCGTCCCTCGATCTGTTCAGGCGCCATGTAAGCAGGCGTACCGAGGATCGTGTTTGGGTCGTCCATCGGGAGCGAGGATTGCTCGGGGTTCACGGCGCCTGGCACCAATCGCACGACCGTGCGCGCGAGTCCGAAGTCAGTCAGCCTCAAGTCCAGATCGCTCGACGTTTGCTCGAAGAGCAGGATGTTCCCGGGTTTGAGGTCCAGGTGTACGAGCCCTCGAGCGTGCGCGTGCGAAAGCGAGCGCAAGGTTCGCACGAGGACTTGGGAGACTGTCTCCCAGGTCATGTTCCGCATCCGCCGATCGAGCGACCCTTCCCGCGCGAACTCCATCACCAGGTAAGGAGACCCGGCTACCAGCTTCCCGTAGGACTTCTCTTCAGCGAATTCCGGTATCGTTCCGAAGTCGAAGACCTTGACCACGCCTGGGTGATCGAGGCGGGCGAAGGCCTGTACTTCGGCACGGAACTGCTCGTAGTAGGTGGCATCAAGCGCGTGCGCCTGCGTGATCACTTTTACGGCGACGTCCGTCTTGGACGCGATGTGCGCGCCGCGCCAAATCTCGCCGAAGCCGCCCGCTGCGATGCGTCGATCAAGACGGAATGGGCCGATTTGGATGCTCATGCATGAGTGGCGTGGGGAGCGTGAAAACTACGCGGGTGCGAGGAAGGCGGCAAGGAGAGCGAGGGTTGTGTGCGGTTGCGGGCGCCGAGACGGGCCAGTCCAAGATCCCTGCGTCGTCGAGAGTCGCTTGGGTCGTCGGACTCGGCGCTAACGCTGTGGGGCTGCCGGAACTTCTACCCCCACTCCTCGAAGACAATTGTCGTAAAATGGAAGACTGCATCGAAGGCAGGGCGAAGCTCAATCTTGCATTGTTGCACAATCCCCACCCTCGCAGACCTCGCGCTGTTCACCACCTAACTTAGCGGTCGCTTGCCGTCTTCGCAGCGGTCCCCTCTTCGACATCACGCGCTCGGATATGACCACCAATCAGCCCGCTCATTGCACGAGCTTCAAGTAGGGGAAGAGCATTCCCGTCCGTATCACTCGATAGAGACAACGCCTGTGTTTTCAATCATGCGCGCCAAAACCGCCGCCTTCCTGCCCGTCGTCGTCGTCTCACTGCTTTCGGGTTGCGGCCTTTCGCCAGTTTAGTGCATCAACGCTGACGAGTGTCTGGTCAGAAGCAGCTGCTCCTCTGGGGTGTGCGTGGCAGACGAAGTATCAGTCGCAGACGCGGCGGCGGACAGGGGAAAAGACACCAGGAACTCGGACGGCGACGCCATGGACGCCGATGCCGACCCCGGCGCAATGAACGCCTCCGACGCCATGAACGCCGATGTTGAAGTCGCTCTCGACGCGGAGGATGTAGCGGACGACGTCGGCACTGGTCCGGCCTGCGAACCCGACGGCCCACTGGAGCCACCGTTGTGGATTTACTAAGAAGTGCCTCCGGTCGCCGCGGGTTCTTTAGGCACCGCACTCAGCGCCGAGGCCGAACTGCTGATGATTGGCTCCCCCGACGCAGTGGTCGGCGAGGTCGCCGCCGGAACTGTCGATGTGGCGCGATGGGTCGCGGTCGGATGGAACGCGGTCCAACGAATCGAACCTTCCGAGCCGGCGGATGGCATGCGCTTTGGTGCGGACGTTTCAGTACATGGCGTGCGCGCCGCCGTGGGTGCGCCAGGCGCAGCGGGCATCGGTAAGGTCTATGTGTTTGCAGAGGACCGCGATAGCTGGCAGCTCCGGGCAACGATTGACCCAGAAGGGGACCCAGAGGTCGCGCGAGGTTTCGGGACTCGCGTCGCTCTGTATGAGACCGCGCTGCTGATCAGTTCGAGGGCCGTGGATTCCGGTCAGGTTGATGTCTACGAAGAGTGGACGAGGTGGTTGAGGTACGGCTCCCTCTCGGATCCGAACCTCGCCGCGGGTGAGCGGTTCGGAGCTGCGATCGCGCTCCATGAGGGGCGTCTCGCTATCGTGGGAGACCCGGCCGATCGTGATGGTGTAGGTGCCGCCTATGTGTACGAACGCTCTGATGGACACTGGGGCGGCGCCATCCCACTAATCATGGATGAGCGAGCCTCGGCTGGAGGATTTGGATGTGGGGTAGAACTGACCGACGAGAGTGCGTTCGTTGGCCATTGCGGAGCAGACGGCGGAGTAGGAGCTGTCGAGGTCTTCGAGCGCGTTGGCCCTCGCTTGGAGCACGTCGGGACTTTGGCGGCCGACACCGAGGCTGAGCTTCGGCTCGGCTCGGCTCGGCTCTTCTCGTTGGGAACGACGCGCTGACAGTCGCGGGTCAGGGTTCCTCCGACGGGAATTCCGTCTTTCGTTTCGAGCGACGCGAGGAGTGGCAAGAGGCCGCGGCCAGTGGGGTCCCACGCGCAACGCCCGGGACGCCGCTCTTCCTTGCGGGCGGCTGGGGACGTGTCATGATCGGCAACGGCTCGGTAGTTACTCTCCGGGCGCGGAATCGATGCGACGGGGCCGCCCACGGACCGTGTTGTCTCGCAACGTGCACCGACGAACGGCCCGGCGGCGCCAAAGTGGATGTGGATTGCGGCGGTCCGTGCGCGCGAGCCGAAGCCGTGATCCTCTGCGCGGTCAACGCAGACCTGCTTCCGACGCTCGGTGACAGGTTTTTCGTCGACTCGAGAGGCGCCGGCGCCGGAAGTGTCCCCGTCCTCTTGGAAGGCGTCCGTTTCTTCGGCCACACACGCTGGTTTGAGTTCTCTTGAGCCGCAAGTGAGACCGGGAGCGCTGAGGCATGGCTGCGCCCTCGCGGCGAGTTGGTCCCGCGGCCGGTGGGTTACGAAGTTGTCTTCGACGTCGGAAGGCCTCGGGATTCTGGGGGCGGCGTCGCGGACTTCCTTCTACGCTGGCCATCCGCGGACGGTACCGAGTATGCGGTCGGACTTGGCGCGATGGGCGATGGAGCGCCGGCAATCGTGGTTCGCGAGCTGTCGGAGGACTCATTTGAAGTCGTCGACTCGATTGTCGAACTCGATTGTCGAACTCGATTGTCGAACTCGATTGTCGAACTCGATTGTCGAACTCGATTGTCGAACTCGATTGTCGAACTCGAGCATCTCACCTTGCCGACGGGGATTCCTGCCCGCGTTCGGTTCCAGTCTCGTCCGGGGTACGCGCGTCTTAAAGTCTGGCCTTCCACCTCGTCAGAACCGGCGGATGACTGGATCTCTATCAACCGAGATCTGCGTGCCACTGGCGAGCTCCGCTGGGCGTTCAGAGCGTCTGCCGCCCCGGATCCGCCGAAGCTGCAAGTCGGGAGCGTGGTCGTGCGTCATCTTCCGTGCGCCGATGACACGACAGTCGACAACGGGTTTCCACTCCTACATGCCCAAGGTGCCGACGTCGGGGTACCGCTGCGGAGCTGCTGAGAGATTCGGGACGGCGACACCTTCTTCTCGGCGTGCAACTTCAACATCGAGCAGGGATTCTACTGGGATGTCGATCTTGGTACACGCTTTGGATATTACGGGTTTAACGGGTTTAACGGGTTTAACGGGTTTATCCACTCCACGCTTCACCTCCCCTGTGACCAGGAGCACCTGGGTCAGGTCGGGCAAACGGCGTCGTGGGAAGTTCAGACCCGTGGCTTGGCCGAGTTCGTTTGTCGGCCGCCGGGCCAGCCGAATATTACACACAGCGATTGTCCGGGCGTCGACGGGGACATCACGGACTCAGGCCGAGAGAGACGGGGTTTTTTCCTGGCAACCTGCCGTCGCTGGTAGGTGTTGGGTCGCCCACCAACCTCTGGCGGTCGCCGGTAATCGTGTCTGATGTCCGCGCGAACCCCCGGACATTATGCATCCTGAGCACGACATTTACGTTGACGAAGAGCTCGTCGGCGACGCTTCTGCTGTAGCTGTTGAGGTCCCTAAGGGTTCCAGAAATAAGTACGAAGTCGACAAGATCAGCGGCTTAATGCGGCTTGACCGCGTGCTGCACAGCGATGTGCATTACCCGGCGAACTAAGGGTTTATCCCGCGCTCTCTCTGCGACGACGGAGACGCGCTTGATGCGCTCGTCCTCCTGCAGGAGCCGGTACAGCCGATGACGATTGTGATGGCGCGCGACCTCGGCGTGAAGCGCATGTGTGATGACAAAGGGCTCGATGACAAGATCATCGCGGTCTGCATCGACGCCCCCGCGTTAAATCACCTTCAAGATCTCAACGAGCTTCCGCCATACCTCCTTTTGGAGATCCGGCGCTTCTTCGAAGACTACAAAGCGCTCGAGAACGAAGAGGTAGTCGTCGACCACCCATTGCCTCGAGCCGACGCGCTGACGACTTTGGTAGAGGCGCTGGAGATGTACAAGAGCTGGCGCCGCGGCGGCGACAGCTAGTGATCGTGTCCGTGCAAACACGACTCTCGGTAGTCGTGTAGCAAGGGCGACATCAGCGCTTCTTCGTCGTGAATGTGTACCTCAACCTTGCCAGCACCTGGCAAAGTGTACTCGCACGTCTTGCCGCCAGGAGGCGTGAACTCTCCGTCACCGTCGGCGTCGACGAAGATTGGATTCGTGACAAATCGAGGCACGCGGGTCGGGTTATAGTTGCGCAGTCCCCGCGGCATATCGCCGGTTCCGAACCCTGCGACGACCACATGGGTGTCTACCTCGAAGCTCAACTCAAGCGAGGTCACCAGCTTGAGCAGCTCGTCGGGGGAGTCGGTCGTTATACTCGCGATCTCGTCGCAGTTGGCGAAGACCATGACGGTAGAGACGTTGATTTCGGGCAGCGCCTCCACCCGAATATCGAGGGTTCCAACCTCTTCGATCGTTGTGGTTTCACCTAGCTCGGCGCCATCGATCGTGACCCGTGCGAACGCGCCAGCTGACACCAGGGATCGGCCGCCGAGCATCGAGTCGACCAGCATGTCGTCGGTGAACTCGCTCGGCTCGTCGGTCGGCATCATCACATAGTTGCGCGGGCTGCCCTGAGCGTCGAAACCGTGAACATCGGTGACACCCGTAGCAGTGATGCGGTGGCCGAGGTTGTGGAAGCTCATCCAATCCTCGAAGAGGCCGGTGCTTTGGGGGCGGGACGGGTCGACAAACGGATCGGCATGGCCGTTCATGAACTCGATGGTGTCGAAGTCCCAGCTCCACAGCTCGGAGTCCGGAGCGAACCCAAGCCCAGTGGCGTCTTCGACGTTCGCCTCCCCCGTCATGCGGTCGTAGTCGACGACGCACATATAGGAGCAGCCGTTTCGCGGATGGTTGAGGGCGACAACCTCTGCACCGCGAGCGCGCGATGCGGCGAAGAACTCACCCACCGCGAGGCCGTACCAGCGCACGGGTCGGCCGCGAGGGTGTTCGTCGGTAAGATCTGAGAACGGGTAGGCGTTCGAGTGCTCCGGAAGCGTTGCCGTCACCTCGGCGCCGAGCACTGTGTTGATCCACGGCTCGAGTCCGATCTCGGGGATGTAGGGCGCCCATGGAGTCATATTCTCGTGATCGGTGCTGACCGCGATCTCGAGGCCCTCTGCTGCCAATGTCACTAGGCGATCGGGGATCGTTACACCGCTGTCTGGACTGGGTCCGGCGTGGATGTGACCATCCATGGACATGTAGCCCTCGGTGTTGAGCACGCGCTCGAGCACCACATCGAAACCGGAGGTTTGGTCGGCGGTGATCGTGACGTCTTCCAACAGCGGCGAATATTCGAATCCACGCGTGATCGAGACTTGGTACTCGCCTGGAGGGACGTCGAGCAGAGCGGTGCCGGTCGTGTGGTACACCCGAGAGACCTCACGGCCACCTGACCAAACAATCACCTTCGCCGGGAGGACCTGGCCGAGGTCGTCTTGTACATCGACCGAGAGGGTCCCTGCCCGGTCGAGCGCGATCTCGATCTCGGCTGGAGTTCCTGGCACAAATTCCACGGCGACGGGCCTCGGACGCCCGCCGTCACTCACTCGGAGCCTGTAGGGCGCGTTGCCTACGAAGTCTGGGATCATGCCGTCGAAGCGGCCATCGGAGTCGACATAGAATGCGTCGACCGCGTGCCAGTCGCCGCCGTCATTCGTCGTTTCGACAACGACATAGGCGCCCTCAATGCCGTCCCCGCTGAGGCTATCGATGACGTGGACTGAGAGCGCGGCTGGCTCGAAACGCAGCCCATTCGACGGTTCGGGGTCGAGGGCATGCATATGGCGAAGCGTCGTGTTCAGACCGCCGTCGCCGACCGCGAAGAAGTACGTATCTGTTCGCTCACCACCCGCTCGGATGGTCGCACCACCGATGAACTGCTCGAGATCGATCAGCGCGTCGACGCCGGAAACGCTGAGAGTCAGCGGCACCGCCGACTCCATCGCCACTGTCCATGTGCCATCGCGCGCCGTCCCCGAGAGCCAGGGGATTCCCACCGGAAGATTGAATCCGGCGGCGCTGATCGAGCTGCGGTTGAAGCGCGTAACCGTCGTTCCGTCTCCGAAGAAGTTAATCATGCCGGCGATCACCGAGCGGCTTCGCTCTCCTGGATTCCGGATGGTCAGCTCCATTCGCATTACTGGTGAGTCAGGCTCCAAAATGTAGTCCACGACGATCTCAACTCCGAGGGGTTCACTGAGGCCTGTCGGACGACCTTCGCCGAACGCTCGTCGCACAAGTTCGAGTTCAATCAACCAGAACCGATCATCGGTTCCGGTGGCCCGAACGATCGAGGGGCCTCCGCCGGAGCCATCCGCGATCACCTCGATATTGTCGGCGCGGAACCCCCGCAACACAGACTGGTCGATCGCGGCGACGTCGGCGGTTCCAACGATGAACCCCATCTCATCGAATCGGTCCGGACCGGTTTGCGCACAATCCCGGAGCGCGACGGCGTCGATAGGTTGACCGCCGTAGTACCACCAGGTGTGCACTTCATCGTCGGGGTCGGTGGCATAGCGAACGTCTTGGATAATGAACGCTGCGTGCTCGTTCATGAGCAAGTAGTCGTCCATGCCGCCGAGTGCGGAGCCGCCTTCGAGCGCTACATCCACCTGAATCTGGCGAGCGATCGCGCGGCCAGCGATGGGACAGCCTTCGCTGAAGATGCCGTCTCCGAATGTCGGCTCAACGTCGGGCAAAGTGTCCGTCGCGGCGTCGACGTCTGGCGCGGCATCAAGTTCTGGCGCGGCGTCCGTATCTGGTGCGGCGTCAGTATCGGGCTCAGCGTCCGGCGTGACGTCCGAGGTGTCCGCTGAGACGTCCGCGGTCTCTGGCGGGTCATCGCCACAAGCAGCGCTGAAGAGGGCGACAAGAGAGAGGCAGGCAATCGACGTTTTTCTCATGCGCGAATGCTAGGGCAAGCGAAGGGCGGTCGCAACTTCACTTCCGCTCTCGCTACGACCCCGATACGATAGTAACTCCTCATCGTTGGTGGACCCATGCGCACTCTCCTTATCGTTCTCGTGAGCCTCGCGCTCAGCTGTGCTGCAGGCGGCGCCACGGATGATGGCGACTCCGGGCGGCCTGATTCGAGCGTCCGTCGTGATACGGCTCCTGGAGATGTCGAGCGGGACCCTGTCTTAGACTCGGTCGAAGACGAAATCCGTGCCGATGCCGAGGTGGTTGAGAGCGATCCTGACGCTGATACCTCCATTTTGTCTGTGCGGCTGGAGCCCAGTCATATCGAGCTTGGAACGAGCTTCGGGGTCCCCACAGAGACCCGAGTTCGGGCATTCGTTACCAACTCCGAGGGCGAAGAGGCGGAGGTCACGACTGAGGTGTCCTGGCGTTCCGATTCCTCCAGTGTGCTGCGGTTCGCCGTGGACGGCACCGCGACCGCCACAGGAGTTCGCGCCGGTCGCATCAACTTTTACGCGCGCCTCGACGACGCTGAAGCGGTTGGAACAGCCACCGTGCGCATCTCGGCGCTCTCCCACGACGAGGACATTGTCCTCTCAGAGATCGGGGCCTACGAGCGGGCGGAGCCTGGAGAGGGCACGCCTCCGCAGTGGCTCTACCCGGAGCACGGCACCGTTTATCCGGTCGGCATCGACCCACCAGTCCTGCAGTGGACCCGCGAAGACAACACGCTGATGCACCTCACTCTGGAGGTCTCAGACTACGTCCGAGTTGACCACTACACACGGACCGCGTCGTTCGTCTTCCCGCCAGAGATTTGGACGCTGCTGGCGAACGACTTCGACAATCCGATTCAGATGACCCTCGACGGCACGGTCTCCGCTGGCGACCCCGTTCGCTTGGGCGAAATCCGTGACCTGCACACTGCCGACGCCAACCTCGAAGGCTCTGTCTACTACTGGCAGATTCGGACGGGTGATATCATGGAGATTCCCGCGGACGAGCCGGTCGCGCGCCCGCTTTTTCCCGACAACGCGGAGACCGGTTCCTGCCGTGGATGCCACGCGATCACTCGCGACGGCAGTCGCATCGGCTTCATGTACAATGGCGGAGGAGACCCCCGGGCAGGTCTCGCCTGGGTCGATGAACCCGACCCGCCCATCGTCGAGAATTTCACCGAGAACCGCTGGGACTTTCTCTCGTTCGATCCCGCCGGCCACCGCGCCGCAGCAGTCTATCTTGGCGACATGTGGCTGGCGGATACCACGCCGGGCATCCCGGGAGGGATCGCCAACCTGGGCCCGATTCCGAACGTGAACGACAGCGGCCGCCGCGCCACCACGCCGGCCTGGAGCCCCGATGGGAGCACGCTCGTCTATGCGGTCCGCGGTGCGGCAGATGTGGACTGGTCGTTCGAGACCGGCGATCTTTGGTCGACGACTTGGGACCAAACGTCGGACTCCTGGGGCACTCCCGCCCCGATGCTCGGCGCGCCCCACGCGGCGGTCGACACACTGAGTTATCCGTCGTGGAGCCCAGACTCGCGCCTGCTCGCCTACAGCGCCGGGCCAAACAACCGAGGAGACCCACCAGCTGAACTCCATATGAGCGACTCAACGGGCGCCGGCTCGGTTCGTCTCTTCAATGGCGGTCCAGAAGGGCTCGACGTGATGCCAGCGTTCAGCCCGTTCCGGGAGGGAGGCTACTACTGGTTGCTCTTCTACTCCCAACGCCCATATGGCGCGGTGACCGAGAACAAACAGCTCTGGGTTATGGCCATAGACGCCGACTACTCGTTCGATGGAACCGACCCGAGCCACGCCGCGTTCTGGCTACCCGGGCAGAACCCCGAAGAGGCGAACATCACCGCGCTCTGGGCGCGCAGCGGGTGCGATCGCGAGGGCAACCAGTGCAAGACCGACCAGGACTGCTGCGCTGGTCTGCAGTGCATCCGCGATGACGAGCTAGGCGAGATCTGTACGCGGGTAGAGTGCACACTCCCCGGACATGCGTGCGGCGAGGAGGAGCCTTGCTGCGCAGGCTACGAGTGTGCCACCTCGCTGATCGGGACCGAGGTTTGTCAGGAGGTCTTCGACCGGTGAGGTTTGGGTTTGCGTCTCTTTCGCTGCGACTTCTGAACACGACTGTTCCAATGGCGACCGCTCGTGCAGTCGAACAAGCCCCACTCCTAACCGGGGTTGCCGTTGGTCGAAAGTCAGCGGCGTGAAGGCGAACACCTCCAGTCTGAGGAGTGAGGCGCCACTTAACTCTCGGCAGTGTCCCACGAAGGGGCGCGGTCCCACGTTTGGGTCTTGCTCAGCTTCTCTCTGGCGCGAGACAAGATCCTGTAGCTTGAGCCGGAAGATCTCTGATCGGGGGATTGATGGAGCTAGGGAAGTGTTGAGTCAGCAAGCGACTAGATGGTCCTCGGGGATGCCGCGACTGCCCTTCCGAGTAAGTGCCCGCCGGAAGTACTGCTCGTTAAGAACCGTCGGTCCCATGGCTCATTGGTAATCTGTCCTTCCTGAGCCTCAATCTGATAAGGCGTGTTCTCTTCTTTGGTGATCTCCGCAAAGAACTCGTCGTACCTATCAAATCCGGGTGCAGCGGTGTCCGTGTTGAACGCTTTCGGAAGGTCACCTGTTTTGTCGTTTCGGTAGCCATACCACTTCGGCCATTTGGCCGAGAACTTGAGAGTCATCGAGCCGCCCCACGCGAAGAATGAGTGTGCTCGTATACAGTCGCCGACATCAAGCATCTCCGCTTCGGGTTTGCCGGGTTTAAGGAACATTAGGTCGCTGAGCGACCCAGGAAGTCGGTGACGAAGTCCGGACAGTTGTTTGACGACCATGTGCTCGAAGAGCAGCGGCGAGTTCTTTGCCAGGTGCAGTTTGCCGACCCGAATCGGTATCGGTACATCTGCGGCATGCACGTCGTACGCGTGAATCTCCGGCTCTGGGTCCAAGGGAGGAACCGTTTCTCGGTTACCCAACAGTACATAGTCGTAGACGGTATCCACTCTGAACGCCGTATACTTCGACCATTCCAATCTCTTGGCGAATCGGTTTATCGCTTGATGGACCGAGTCTGCGTCAGAAACGAGGTCGGGCCACGGCTTGTTCTCGGAATCGAAGCGTTTCGCCACGACCGAGTCGTACTTCTCACCGGGCCGAAAGAGCGGCAGGCCCTTATCGTCGTTCCGGGTCACGATAATCTCAAGTCCGAACGCTGGGGGCTTGTCGTTTACCCAGTCTTTTCCGCCGTCGCTGTTCCACGACATGATCGCCGCGATCATCTCCCACTTTCCTGATTCGAAGCGCCACAGTCCGATCGTTCCTGCGTCTGTTTGAAAGGCCATGCCATTTCCGTTGTTTGCCGAGCTCAACGCCCGGCGAGAATATCCTCGCATTGAGGATGTGAAAGAAACTCCCACTCGGTGCCACGGTTGCGGAGGTGTACTCCGAGTAGTGATATTCGCAGAGTCTCCATAAAAGTGTGTTCGACGGTCTTGAGCGCCAAGAGCGCCGCGATTTGGGCGGTGATCCGCGGGTACTCTCCGCCCTCGGCGCGCTCCACTAGATATTCCAAACACCGGGCATCGACCGTGCCAGTCGCTGCACAAACGACGGCGCGAGCCAAACACTCGCCATCCATCGCACCCATACCGGAGAATTCCTCGGCGCAGTGGGATGCGTACGCGGCTGCTCTCGCCAGGTCTCCGCTACGCCATGCTTCGCCAGCCGCGACCTCCCAGGCCTTGGCGCGGACCACAGGCTGATCGATCAGGTGGATCGCTTGGATCATCTCTCGGTTGGGCTCTAGCGTCTCGCCATCCCGTTGACGAGCAGAGCGTTCGAGCCAGTATGAACGAGCAGCGATGTGCGTCAGCCGACGCTCCTTGGAAATCTCGCCGGCGCGCGTCGCGCATCGCCGGGCGTCGCTGGGACTTCCGGCCTCAAGCCAGGATGTGCCAGCGTTCATCCAGGCCAGCGCTTCTTGTGCTGGCGACTCCGCAAGTCTTGCTGCGGACTCATGCCGAGCCGCGGCTCCGACGAAATCGCCGCAGCGGAACTCGCTGACCGCCAGCCATCCTGTGACGCTGGCCACGATCGGTGCGACCCCGGTCGAATTGGCCCACGTAAGCTGTTCTTGAGCCAGCTCTCGGTGAGAGGCGGGATCCAAACCGAAACCAGCCACCATACGACCGGCGCGGCGCCACTTCTCGAGAGCCGAGTCTTCATCAAACGGTCGGAGTGCTTCAGCCGTCGCCATAGCGCGCGGCTTTCCTCGGTCGCGGTACCGAACGATTCGGGTCGCATCCAAGAGCTCGCCAAGCCGTGAAACCCGCTCTGACCGATGGACCGAGCGCTCCACTTCGTAGAGGGCCAAGTCGACGCCGCGGGCGGACTGCATCTCGATTCCCAACAGTGTTGTCGCCCGGAGTAGCGCGTACTCGTGTTCCGGATCGCGATCGAGACGGATGATCGCCAGCGCTTCGCGCAACGAAGCGAAGCCATCACCGAGCCGTCCGGTCGCTTGCGCGCGGTCCGCCACACACAGCGCTTCGACGAGAAGGGCCTTCGTTTTACCTGCCCGAATGAGGTGAAGAAGCCGTCCCGGAGCCCCAATCTGCATTGCCTCGGCGATCGCGCCGTGGGCGCTCTCACGATTCAACGGACCTTGCGGGAGTGAGGCCGGGAGCGTGTCGAGCGACGTCAAACGTCCGGCGGAGTCTTGGTTGAGTCGTCCGTCTGCGATCAGAAGGTCAAGTTGCCGTGAGACGGCGTCAGCATTGAGCGCGCTGACCTGCCCGATGACGTTTCTCGACGCCGTCGTTCCGGCCAACGATACCCACGAGAGGAGGTCGTCGAGGCCGTCGGTGCCTGATGTGTGTTGGGTTGGTGAAGCGGCCACGATGAGGCCAGCCATCAGTCGGTCCAACGCTTCACGAGTGATGCGGATCTTGCCCGCGTCCCAGTAGCAGAGCCCAGTTCGTCGCCAGGCCTCGACGAGAGCGGTGAGCCGCTTAGGCTCACCACCTGAACGATCGTGCGCGAGCTTGCTCGCGTCGGAGACCAGTTGGAAGACGAGATCCGGACCGTGAAAGAGACCTCGAATGGCGTCCCGTGAGAGCGGTTCCAGCTCAACGGTGCCGAGGGCCGATGAGTCCACTCCCACCCAAGCGCAAGGCAAACCGCTGAGGACGAGGGCACGGCGCGTCGCAGGGTCAACACGCGAAGTGTCGTCGACGAGCACGATGGCGCCGTCCGTGAGCCCCTCTTGCAGAACACTCTCGATCTCACGGTCAGTGGCGTCAGTGATTCTCTGGAGACGCTTTCGAACAGGAGAGGGGAGGCTACCCCACCGATGGCGCGATGCGCGAGTAGACCACGCGGGCCGTCCGGCGTCTGCGATGTGGCCGCCAACCTCGTGCAGGAACCGCGTCCGACCTAGGCCACTTCTGCCTGTTAACACCAGGGACTCACCCGCGAGCAGGTGCTCTGTCGTCGTTTGAATTGTGGTCGTCGTGCCCAGCCAAGGCATCGTCTTAGCCACCCTTCGCTCACCCATCTGTTGCAGGACCTCGCCAGCCGAGCGGGGGCGTTGAACGGGCTCGATTCGCAGCATCGAGTCGATCGTCGATGCGACCTGCGGTGGTAGTCCGGGTACAAGCGTCGCGATAGGTTGGGCGGGCTCGTGGAGCTTGGAGCGTAGTAGCCCTGTGACCTTCGTGTCCTCATGGGGCAGTCGCCCTGTGAGCGCCTCGTAGAGCATAACGCCGATCGAGTAGAGGTCCGAGCGTGCGTCGCCTTTGCGGCCAATCGCTTGTTCGGGCGCCAAGAAGGCGGGAGTGCCGACGACAGCCGGTTCGCCGGCCTCTACGAAGCCCGGTCCGAAAGACACACCGAAGTCCAAAACTACAGGAGTGCCGTCTTCCTTCACCAACACATTTGCGGGCTTGAGGTCGCGGTGTACAACGCCTTGTGCGTGCACTCGTCCGATAGCTTCGAGCAGCCGCACCGCGGGCTCTCGCACTTCCTCCCAAGATGTTGGAGCCGGCACGCCGGGAAACTGGGTTCCGTCGACAAGCTCCGTCACCAAAAAGGGCTGGCCGTCCTGCACACCGTCGTCGAGTAGGTGTACGAGGTTTGGCAGCCTCAGAAGGCGCAGGAGCGACACCTCGGCGCGAAACTGCGCCGTCTGAGCGTCCTCTAGGCGGTGAAGCAGTTTGACTGCGACTTCTTGTTTGCTCAGTGAGTCGTGAGCCTTGTAGACAGCCCCAAAGCCGCCGCGCCCGAGCGATTCGCCGAGCACGTACCGGCCCGCAATCGTTTCCGGACGCCGCGGAAGCGCGATTTGAGGCGCCGCTGCGGTCTCAGTCCACAGCAATCTTAGATCGCTTTCTTTGGAGTGGTTAGTCACCGAAAGATGAGTTTAGGTTGTGAGGGATGCAGTGCACATTAGTACGCTCGGCTCTTTTCGAGAGTACGGTGTGCGCTAAGACACTGATCGCTGCGTACCCCCCGGTTGGGGGGGCATGCGGGCGGCATGCGCATCCGAAGCGCGCACGGTCCCCGAGACTCAAAACCAAACAAACCGCACGGGAGTCGCGCGGTTTGTTCGGTTCTAACTAGCGGCTGGGCCGGAGTCTGCGGTGCTACTCGTCGTCGGTCGCTGGAGCGTCGTCTGCGTCTCCGCCTTCGATCTCTTCGGCGCTCTCGGCGTCTTCAGCACCTTCGGCTGCGTCGGTGCCCTCGGCTGCGTCGGTGCTCTCGGCTGCGTCGGTGCTCTCGGCTGCGTCGGTGCTCTCGGCTGTCTCAGCGCCTTCCATCCCCTCGGCGCCCTCTTCGCCGTTCTCGATTTCCTCATCCTCCTCGTCTCGCTCAGCGAACTGGGCCAGTCCGACGACGCGCTCGCCGGGTTCGAGGTTGATGATCTTCACCCCCATGGTGTTTCGACCGCGGGTGGGAATCTCGCTCACGCGGGTTCGGATAATCTTTCCGCCGTCGGTGATCAGGATAAGCTGATCTTCATTGGCTACCAAGCGGCAGCCTGCGACCGGGCCGTTTCGGACGCCCGTCTTGATGGTCTTAACGCCGATGCCGCCGCGCTTCTGCACGGGGTAGCGAGCGATTGCGGTACGCTTTCCGAAGCCGTTCTCAGTGATGGTGAGAATCGACTTTCCGTTGCGCACGGTTTCCTCGTCCGCCGCGTCGTCGTCCGCCGCCTCTGCGCCGTCTTCGCCCTCAGCGGCCCCGGTCGTCTCCGCGCTGGCCTCAGTCGGCGTGGCCTCGGAGGTCGCCTCGACCGTTGTGCTCTCTTCGCTCTCCTCGTCCGCTTCCTCGACGCCTTCGACGATCCCCTGAGCAATCAGCTCCTCACGAGGGATAACCACGAGCGAGTTCACGATGTCTTCGCCGCGTCGCCGGATTCCTCTGACACCGCGAGTGGCTCGGCCCATAGAGCGGGCTTGGTCCTCACGGAATGTGATGGCCATACCGTTGTGTGTAGCGAGCTGGATGCGGTCTCCTACGCCACAGATCTTCACGCTCAGGAGTTCGTCACCCTCCTCAATGTTCACGGCGATGATGCCGGCGTGGTGGATGTTCTTGTAGGCGGGCAGCGGGGTCTTCTTGATGGTGCCGTTTCGCGTGGTCGTCAGGACGAAGTGGCCCTCGGCGAAGTCAGTGAAGGGCACGATGGCGAGCACCTTTTCTTCCTTTTCTTTGTCGACCGGCAGCATGTTGATGATGGGCTTGCCCTTTGCAGCTCGCGAGCCAGCGGGCAGCTCGTGGACCTTCAAACGGTAGACCTTGCCGACGCTGGTGAAGACGAGCAGCGACGAGTGAGTCGTCGTGACCCAAACATCTTCGACGAAGTCTTCATCCTTCGTGACCATGCCCTTGAGGCCTTTGCCGCCACGACGCTGCGTTCGGTACTCAGAGAGCAACGTGCGCTTGACGTAGCCAGTGTGCGTGAGCGTCACGACCTCGTCTTCGTTGGCGATTAGATCTTCGATCGAAATCTCGCCGCTGATCTGGAGGATTTCGGTCATTCGCGGCGTCGCATAGGCGTCGCGGATTTCGTTCAGCTCCTTGCGAATGACGCCGAGAAGCTCGGCTTCGTTGTTGAGAATCTCGAGCTGACGGTTGATGAACGAGGTGACCTCGTCGATCTCGTCGACCAGCTTGTTGATCTCGAGGCCGGTCAGCCGCTGGAGCCGCATGTCCAAGATGGCCTGGGACTGGATGCGGTCGATCTCGAGCAGGTCCATCAAGGCGGCGCGCGCTTCGTCGGCGTCGCTCGATGCCCGGATTCGTCGGATGACCTCGTCGATCATGTCGACGGCCTTCTTCAGACCCTCGAGGATGTGGAGGCGGGACTTGGCCTTCTTCAGAGCGAAGATCGTTCGTCGGGTGACGACGTCGCGTCGGAAGTCGATGAAGTGCTCGAGGATCTCCTTGAGCGGCAGGACCTGCGGCTGTCCGGCGACGATCGCCAGCATGTTGATGCCGAACGAGGTCTCCAAGTACGTGCGCTTGTAGAGGTGGTTGAGCACAACCTGAGCGTTCACGTCTCGGCGAAGCTCAATGACCATGCGCATGCCCTTACGGTCGGACTCGTCGCGGAGGTCGGTGATGCCGTCGACGTTCTTCTCCCGCACGAGTTGCGCGATCTTTTCGAGCAGCTTGGCCTTGTTCACCTGGTAAGGCAGCTCGGTGACAATGATCGAGTCTTTGCCGTTGCGCTCGTTGGTCTCGATTTCGGTACGTGCTCGAATTCGAATGACGCCGCGGCCCGTCTCGTAGGCGGACTGGATACCCTCGAGTCGGTAGAGGAAACCCGCGGTCGGGAAGTCCGGCCCCGGAACGATCTGCATGAGGTCGGCGCAGGTTGCGTCCGGGTGGTCGATCAGGTGCAGTGTCGCCGAGACGATCTCACCCAAATTGTGCGGCGGGATGCGGGTCGCCATGCCGACGGCGATGCCTTCCGAGCCGTTGACCAAGAGGGTCGGGATACGGGACGGGAGCACCAGAGGCTCCGTCTCCTGCCCGTCGTAGTTGGGCCCGAAGTCGACCGTCTCTTTCTCGAGGTCAGCCAGCAACTCGCTGCATGCCTGCGTCATCCGGACTTCGGTGTAACGCATAGCCGCGGGCGGGTCGCCGTCGACTGAGCCGAAGTTACCCTGGCCATCGACCAGCGGAACGCGCATTGAGAAGGTCTGCGCCATCCGCACGAGCGCGTCGTAGACCGCGCTGTCGCCGTGAGGATGATACTTACCGATGACGTCGCCGACGATACGAGCGGACTTCTTGTACGCACGGTTGTACGAGTTGCCCTGCACGTACATCGCGTAGAGGATGCGGCGGTGCACGGGCTTGAGACCGTCGCGGACGTCCGGAAGTGCGCGTCCGATGATGACGCTCATCGCGTAGTCCATGTAGGAACTACGCATCTCATCTTCGATTCTTACCGGAACGATCGACGACCCATCGTCATTGCCTTCGGTGTTTTCGTCTGACATCAAGTCCTCGTGTTCCCACGCGCGAGCACGCGCGCGATAATATGGCGCTTAGGCCGGCGGACACTGGCATGCCGAGGATTGAAGGTCAACGCTCTCGTCCCTCTGTTTTCGCTCTCCTACTGCCTCCCAAGTACCCGCAAATTCAAGTGGATTTTCGACAACCCCGACAAAATGACCCGCTCCCGCTCAGCTGAACTATTCGCGGCCGCCTGCAAACGACTCCCAGGCGGCGTCAACTCGCCCGTTCGAGCCTTCAAGGGCGTAGGCGGAACCCCAGTCTTCTTCGAAAAGGCGAAGGGACCCCACGTCTGGGACGTCGATGGCAATCGCTACATCGATTACGTAGGCTCCTGGGGACCGATGATTCTCGGCCACGCACAACCCGCGGTCATCGAAGCCGTGATCAAGGCCGCACACAACGGCACTTCGTTTGGGGCCCCAACCGCCGCAGAAACCGAGTTCGCAGAGCTGATTTGCTCGATGATGCCCAACATCGAGATGCTCCGCGCTGTCAACTCTGGCACCGAGGCAACGCTCTCCGCGATTCGGGTGGCCCGTGGCTACACCGGGCGCCCGAAGCTGCTCAAGTTCAAGGGTTGCTATCACGGACACGCGGATAGCCTCCTGGCCGATGCCGGAAGCGGCGTCGCCACCCTCGGAATTCCGGGCACTCCGGGAGTTCTGCCCGAGGTCGCCAGGAACACGATTACCGTGCCTTTCAATGACGAGGCCGCGCTCAAGGCTGCGTTCGAGACCCACGGGGCAGAACTCGCGGGAGCGATCATCGAGCCCGTCGCAGGAAACATGGGCTGCATTCCGCCTAAGGGCGACTTCCTCGCCTTGCTGCGTCAACTCTGCACCGACGCCGGGACCGTCTTAATCTTCGACGAAGTCATGACCGGCTTCCGTGTTGCCAAAGGCGGCGTGCAGGCGCTTTGGAACGTCGCGCCAGATCTCACCACACTTGGGAAAATCGTTGGCGGCGGTATGCCGGTCGGCGTCTACGGTGGAAAGCGCGAGATCATGGAGAAAGTCGCTCCGTCGGGCCCGATTTACCAGGCAGGCACGCTGAGCGGGAACCCCGTGGCGATGGCCGCCGGACTCGCCACGCTTCACATTCTGAATGATACGGAGGGGCTCTACGAGGGCCTCGACCGCGCCACCGCAACCCTCAGTAAGGGAATGCACGATGCCGCAGCGAGCGCGGGCCTCGCGACCGTGGGGCACCAAGTCGGGGCCATGTTCAGCCTCTACTTCACCGACACACAGGTCTGGTCCTACGAGGCCGCAAAGGCCTCGAAGACCGAGCTATTCGCCCGCTTCTTCCACGAGATGCTCGACCGAGGAGTTTACTTGGCGCCTAGCGCGTACGAGGCCTGTTTCACTGGAACGCTGCACTCCGATGCGATCATCGCGGAGACCCTCGTGGCCGCTCGTGAGTCCTTCGCTGCGATCGCAAGGTGACGACTCCTGACCCAGCCGCCACTCTTGCGCGGCTGTCCAGCGGGCTCGGTGCGCGTGTCTTGGGCCGCCACTTCGCAGTGAGGCCGCCGGGCCTACGCGACCAATGGCTGGCTCGCGAGGTTCTCGTTCGACTACAGGAGACGGGCAGGACGCTCCTTCATGCACGGTTCGACGAGGGCCTCCGGCAGCAGATTACGGCACGTCGGGCGTCCGGCCAGGCCCGTGTTGACTCCGCCGCTGCAGATCTTCGTCGGACCCGTGCGGTCCGCGCGATGGTCCTCGCTCCGCAACCGAGCGCCACCTGCCGCCCTGAGCTCTTCGAGAGGCTCGGGGACGCACTCGTGAACGCCCATGATGTCGCGCGAATGGTAGCCGAGTATGGCGCGCAAGCTCCCCCCGAACTCACCGACGATGGCATGCTCCTTCAGCAGGCGAATCAGCTCCGCGATCGGGCGGCGCAAGTCCGAGCCGAGCGTGAGTCTTGGAACTCCGGAGTTCTCGTAGAGGCGCTCGCCGCGGAGCTGGACGAGGCCGCAGAGCTAGCGTCCGTCACCGATCGCCGGCAAGGGAGAATCCTCGTCCTTGAGCGATGCTACGAAGCCGCTCAGCAGCTAAGTGACTTACTGATCTCTCGCGCCGACCACGATCTCATCCATTCGTTCACACCCGTCTTCGTCCGGCTGGCCTCGCTCAACCATGAGCTCGGCGCCGGCTCGCAACCCAAAGAAGCATGATCATCGTTACCGGTACCAAACGCTCCGGCACCTCCATGTGGATGCAGCTGATGAACGCCGCGGGCGTGCCCGTGCTCGGAGAGGAGTTTAGCAAGAACTGGAAGGACACGATTCACGACGCGAACCCCCACGGGTTCTTCGAGTCCGATATGCGCCGAGGCGTCTACTACAAGACGAATCCAAACCCGAAGAACGGCTACTACCTGACGCCAGAAGTGAGCCGAACGTTCGCCGTCAAAGTGTTCATTCCCGGACTCTGTCGAAGCGATATGGCGTTCGTCGACAGCGTCGTTGGCACGATGCGCGACTGGCGAGAGTACGGAGGGTCACTCACACGGCTGATCGAAATGGAGCGTGCGAACACTGAGACAAAGACAGGGAAAACGCGTCCATCGCGTCCTCGCCTCGACCCGCTGCTTGAGTGGTGGCTGGAGAACTACACCCTCATTCGAGACGTCGCGACACGAGGCTACCCGATCCGACTCATCTCCTACGATCGGGTCGTGACAGAACCCGAAAAGTGGATCCCGAAGATGTTCTCATTCATCGGAATCGGCGACGCGGAAAAGGCGATCGCCAAGGTGGATCCTGCAGTCCGAACTCAGGTCGCGACGGCAGTGGAAACGCCAGACCTGCCCGACGAGTGGCGGCGCGCCTTCGACGCTATGTACGCGATCGCGCATGACGGCGAACCGGTCACCCCGGCGCTGATCCAGAAGTTCAACGACGTGCACGAGCTGCTCATTGGCCCGATCGAAGAGACCCTCAAAGAGGTCCGGCTCGCCACGACGAAAAGGCGACTTGCGCGGCTCGCCCGGGGCAAAAAGAAGAAGACAAAGACAGAGCTTTCACCCGACGCGGTCGAATTCTTGGTTCATCGGGACGATGACGACGAGTAGCGTGTCAATCTTCGGCACAGGCTGCATAGATCGCTTCGGACTCAAGGGCGCACCCCGAGTCGAAGTCCAGGTAGCCGCCGTCGCAATCTAGCTCGTCAGCGCAATCCATCAACTCGATGTAGGCGTCAAAGCAGTCTGCTCCGTAGGCCTCTGCTGCCACCAGCAAGTAATCCTCCAGTTCACCAGGGCAGTCCTCTGGAATGTCGCTCGTACATTCTTCGAGAACGAGGCAGTAGGACTCGATGGCGGCGCGCTCATCAGGTGAGATTGAGAGACCGGTGTCTGGCGCGTCTTCTTCGACGTCGGGCGCGTCTTCTTCAACGTCGGGCGCGTCTTCTTCGACGTCGGGCGCGTCTTCTTCGACGTCGGGCTGTGGCGCGTCGGCCTCGACGTCCGAGACGTCTTCCGGATCGGGAACGTCTTCGGGCTCAGCAACGTCGGCCGCGTCTGCGACGTCTTCCGGAGTGTCGCCGATGTCCGCTGGAGTGTCTCCGACCGCTGTGTCGTCGGGTCCAACATCCTCAGCCGCGCCAGCGTCCTCAGCGTCGTCCGCCGTGTCCGATTCGGCGTCGTCTCCGCCATCCACGCTACCCGTGCCCGAATCGATGTTCGATGGGGTATCCCCGACCGGGAAGTACAAAAATGGGTCGTCGGAGCAGCCAACCAACCCTACGGTGAGGGCCGTGATCAGTGGAATGGGGCGGTGAATCATGTGGCCTGCGCTCAGGTAAGGGTTAGCGGTGCTCCCAGGCTAGCGGAGTCCCGGCGAGATTCAACGGTAAGGAGCGGTCGCGCTTTGAAGGACGCTAACTCACCGCTTCCAGAAAAGGCTTAAACCCCTGGTGGCGTCCTGCGGTGATTGGCTCACCTGCGGTGATTGGCTCACCTGCGGTGATTGGCTCACCGCAGGTGAGCCTAATCCTAGAAGTCACAGATCTCTTCCGTAGCGAGGGACTCGTCCTCGCATCCGTCGTAACTGAGCTCGTCATCGACACATTCGTTCGCCTCGGTCATGCAGGTGAACAGCGCTGCATATGAATCAAGGCAGTCCGTTCCGTACCCGTCTGCCAGCTCTTCTGCGTAGCCAAGGACGCTCTCCAAGCATTCCTCGCTGCTGTACTCAGGGTCGCAATCGGCTGTGGCTGCGCAGTAGGCCTCCAAGACCGCTCGAGTCTCCGGACTGATGTTTCCGTTTCCGGCGTCTCCGTCTCCGGTGTCTCCGTTTCCGGTGTCGGTATCTCCGGTACTGGTATCTCCGGTACTGGTATCCCCGGTACTGGTATCTCCGGTACTGGTATCTCCGGTACTGGTATCCCCGGTACTGGTATCCCCGGTGCTGGCGTCAGTGCCGCCCGTATCGGTAACCGTGCCCGCGTCATCTGGACCGCCGGTGTCGGTCGTGGTGCCGGTATCGGTGGTCGTTCCGGTGTCTCCGGTACCGATGTCAATTGCTGCGCCGCCATCGGCATCAGAAGTGGGCGTGTCATCGTTGCATCCGATGAGGCCGATGGTAAGCGCGGCGAGCATGGGAATAGGGCGTCGGATCATAGCTGGTCACTGGGGAGTTTGATAAGCGACAACCATAGCCGATACGCGGTCTCGGTCAACAATAAGAGAAAGACACCGCGCGGTCTTCCGGAGCGACCCTAGTCCGGCCGCTCGGTTCCGCACCGCCAGCAGAGACCAAACTGTGGCTCCAACTTTAGCTCGCACTTTGGACAGCGCCACTCGGTTTCTCCACTCTCCGCCTTGCCCTCGAACTGTGCGATCAGCTCTCTGGCATAAACTTCCTGCCTGTCGTCGACGACCCAAACTTCCACCCAAACTTCGCCCCACGCCGTTGCCACACCAGCCGTGCCTATGAGCTTGTCATTTCGGAGTTCGGTGCGGACTTCGTGCGCCTCCAAGTATTGCTGTGCAAGCTCCGAAATCGGCGCCATTGGATTGGCGAATACCTTGACCATAACTAGGTCGCCGACGTGACGAAGGGGTCTTCGTCGTGGGTTGGGAGCAGCAGCCGTTCGACAGGTACTCCACCCACTATGTGTTCCGAGACGATCTGCTCGACGTCCCGCTCGATGTCTTCGATTCGGTACCAGACTCCGTCAGGGTACACGACCATCACGGGGCCCTGCTCGCAGCGGTCCAAACAAAGTGACTTGTTTGCTCTGCAGTCTTCGATTCCGTGCCGGGCCAGAGCCTCCACGAGCGCGGTGCGGATCGCGAGTCCGTTCTTCGTGCCGCAGCATCCGCGCTCGTGACCTTCGGGCCGGTTCCGCATGCAGGTGAAGATGTGGTGTCGGTAGAACATGTCGCTCTAGTGGGGCGGCCGCAGCTGATCCGCAAGAGCTTGTACCGCCGCAATCACCGACTCTCGAACGGCTCTGGTGGTCGCGAAAAACGGCTCAGTCAGTTGTGTTGTCGGGCCGGCGTAAACGATTCGCTCACCTTCGACCCCGATCAAGGCTCCGCCTGCTTCTCGTATGATGAGCTCAGCGGCGCATGCGTCCCACATGTGACAGCGACCGCTGAAGTTGAAGTACAGGTCGGCTGTTCCTTCGGCGATTCGAGCGAGCTTGCACCCGATCGAGCCATGCGGAAACTGCTCGGTGATTCCGAGCCGGTCCGCGATCAGTTGGATGCGCGGGTCCGGGTGGTTGCGCGAGTTCACGATGATCGCCTTCTCCACCGGCTTCGTCTTCGCTTCGAGTCGCTTGTCCGGCTTGCCGGGCTGGCGAACCCAGGCTCCGGTGCCTTCGGCCGCGAAGTAGAAGCGTCCGTGCGTGGGCTCATAGACCACTCCGGCCACTGCCTGACCGTCCACGCAGAGGCCGATCATGATCGACCACTCCCCGTTCTTGAGGATGAAGTCCTTGGTGCCATCGATCGGGTCGACGAACCAGCACCGGCCAGTTGCGGGGATCTCACCGGAAAACCCTGACTCCTCGCCGATGACGAGGTCGTCCGGGAAGGCCGCCTCAAGGGCCGGGCAGATCAGGTCATTTACGCGCCGGTCGGCTTCGGTCACGGGGGACCTGTCTGCCTTTTGGTCGGCGGTGAACTCGCGGTGGTACACCTCAAGGGCGATCTCGCCGCCTTGACGTGCCAGTTCGATGGCGAGCTCGATCTCAACTTTAAAGTCGCTCATTAGGTCGATGTCGGAGGATTAAGAGTAGAGCGCTTCGATCTCTGCGTCCCAGTTCTCATAGACGAAGCGTCGCTTCACCTTGAGAGTCGGCGTCAGCTCCTTGTCCTCGATCGTGAAGTTTCGCGGCAGAATCGCGAACTTCTTGATCTGCATGACCGACGGGAACTCCTGGTTCGCCTTGTTGACCTCAGCCTCCAGCATCGCTCGCAGCGGCGCGTACTCATGCAGCGTCGCGAAATCGGTGCCCTCCTTCTTGGCGTAGTCTGCGGCCCAGTCAGGGTCGATCGTGACGACTGCGGAGCAGAACTTCCGCTTGTCGCCGACCATCACCGCCTCGTTGATGGGGATGATGTTCTTGAGCGCAGCTTCCACCTTCTTCGGAGCGATGTTCTTTCCGCCGGCCGTGATGATGATGTCCTTCTTGCGACCGGTAATCGAGAGGAAACCGTCGCTGTCGAACGAGCCGAGATCACCGGAGTGAAGCCACCCGTCGACGAGCGCTTCCGCGGTGGCGGCCTCATCCTTGTAGTAGCCTTTGAAGACGTTGGGTCCTCGGACCAGGATCTCATCGTCCTCGGCGATCACGACCTCGCAGCCTTCGACCGCCGGTCCGACCGTTCCGAACCGCGTACGGCCCGTGAGGTTGAACGAGGTGGGACCTGTATCCTCGGACTGGCCGTAGACTTCCTGAACCACGATATCGAGGCCCGTGAAGAATTCGAGGACCTCCGGAGCGATCGGCGCTGCACCAGACACGCAGATCTTCGCCCGGCTGAGGCCAATCTTTGGCTTCACTTTGCTGAAGATCAGCTTGTCGGCCAGACGGTGCTTGATCGCGAGTAAGCCCGCTGGGGTCTCACCGCGCATCTTGAGCGCCGAGACGTCCCTTCCGACGCCCATGGCCCAGCTGGCGAGAATAGCCTTGATGCCGGTCGCTGCACCGAGTCCGGCGGCGAGCTTTGTGTGGAACTTCTCCCAGATGCGAGGCACTCCGAAGAACACCGTCGGCTGAACTTCGCCCAGGTTCCCTGCGAGGATCTCAGGGGTCATGCCTTCGGCAAAGTAGACCGGGTATCCGGCGCTAACCGGAACATGAATCGTGAACATCTGCTCGGCGATATGCGCGAGCGGAAGGTACGAGAGCGTGCAGTCGTTTTCGTTGACGTTGGTGATCTTCAGCGCCGCGTCCGCAGTCCACCACAGATTCTTATGGGTGAGCATGACGCCCTTGGGGTTCGCCGTCGTTCCCGAGGTGTAGATCAGTGTGGCGAGCTGGTCGTCCTCAAGCTCGGACATGCGTTGGTCAAACACGCTGTCGTCGAGCTCGCTTCCCGCTGCCACGAACTCGTCCCAGCTCATCGCGAGTGGGTCGTCGATTTTGACGCCTCGGTAGGTCACGACGTGCTTCAGGTGGGGGCATTGGTCCTTGATCACGGCGATCTTGGCCCACTGCGTCTCATCCTCGATGAGCAAGACCGGGGATTCGCAGTGATTGAGGATGTACTCAATCTCTTCGGGAGGATTGGGCGCGTAGATGCCCGCGGGCACGCCTCCGACTGAGAACGCTGCGCAGTCCATGGTCGTCCACTCTGGGGCATTGAACCCGAGAATGGTCACCGGAGTACCGTGGTCCACGCCGAGCGCGATGAGGGACTTTCCTGCCTGGCGAATCTGGGATGCGTACGTCTTCCACGTCGTCATCTTCCAGCTGCCACCAACCTTCTCGTAGTAGGCGGCGCCGTCGGGGCGTCTGCTGCCTTGCTCTTGAATCCGGTGCGCAATCGTATCGGTCGCCATGGCTCGTCTCTCAGGTTGGGAAGATGGAGCGGTGGTACGACAGGCCGCGCTGATCCGTCAACGAGTTGATCGCCCAGAACTGACACACATCCGGGTCGCTCCGGGGCCCGTTAACGCTGGGGTTTCACACTCCTGTCATCGTCCGCTCATCGATGCGTCAAGCGTGCGCGTCAAAGAAGTTCAAACTGGGGGCACGGATGCGTCACCGCTCCCACCTAAAACCCGGCTCGTTACCACACACCGTGAATGGACGACTTGTGAACTCACAGGATCAACTGACGCCCGAAGAGTCGAAGTTCGCCCCAACCACGTTCTTCGCCAGGCTGAGCTTGTTCGCCAAGCTAGGCATGGGCTTATCGGGCTCCACCGCTCTCTGGTTCTTGGTTTCTGCCGGACTCCATCTAGGCACGACCCTCTATCTCACCCTGATGGTAGCGGCCGATCCGCGTGTCAGCATCGAAGAGCTGATGGCAGACCGCTTCGTACAGATGGTCATGCTCGATGAGCCCGAAGAGGAGATCGAGTTGCCCGAGATCGAAGAAGAGGAGGAGCCGGTCGTGCCTCCGATCGTCGAGGCTGCCGCTGCTCCGGAACCTGAGCCCGAGCCCGAGCCCGAGCCCGAGCCCGAGCCCGAGCCCGAGCCTGAGCCCGAGCCCGAGCCCGAGCCGCAACTCGCGGAGGTTCCTCCTGAAGGACCCGCAGATGGCGGCGGAATGGGAGACCTCGCGGTCGGCGGCGGTGGGGAAGGCACCGGTCCTGCGATGGAACCAGGCAGCGGCGGCGGAAGACGAGCTGACACCGTCTCTGATGACCGTCGCGGCCGAAACTCGGAGCGGCGCGAGGAGCGGGATCGGGACGAGGAAGAGCGAAACCGGGTCAGCCGTATAGCCGATGCTTCCGTCGACCCGTGTGAGCACCGCCGGACCGAGCGACCGCCGTATCCGCGCGAGCTTCGGGAACAAGCCATCAGCGGGACCGTACGCATGGAGTGTTTCGTTACAGAGGACGGTCGCATCCGCGGCTGTCGCTCGCGCGGCGGCCCAGAAGAGCTCTTCCGAGTCGCGCGATCCCACGCAGAAGACAACTGGCGATGCTCCCCCGCGGAGAACGCGGAGGGTCAACGAGTCGCCGCTCGGTACACGTTCCGAATCCCCTTCAACCTCGAAGGTTAACAGTGTTCCTTAAGCGACTCTATGCGCTGAGCCTGCTCGCAGGACTCTGCATCGCCCCCCGTCTCGCATCGTCACAGGACGCTCCCGATTCCGCTGTCGAAGCCGACACGGACGCAGACCCGGTCACGGAAGAGCTGCGTCCACGAGTCGACGTATCGGCGGGGCCGGACTCCGGGTCGGAAGACTCTGAGTTGGAGGACTCCGCAGACGACGAGTTCGACTGGGACTCGCTAGATTCGCCGTCCGATGATGGAGCCGATGGCGACTCCTCAGATGAGTTCGACTGGGACTCGCTAGATTCGTCGTCCGATGATGGAGCCGATGGCGACTCCTCAGACGAGTTCGACTGGGACTCGCTAGATTCGGCGTCCGACGATGGAGCCGATGGCGACTCCGCAGACGAGTTCGACTGGGACTCGCTAGATTCGGCGTCCGACGATGGAGCCGATGGGCCCTACTCGGATTCCTCGGATTCCTCGGATTCGGCGCCCGGCGACGGCGATGAGTTCGACTGGGACTCCCTCGAGAGTGAGGAGGCCACGACGGACTGGGACGCGCTCTGGGACGAGATCGACGAGTCCACCGAGGAGATCGAAGAGGTAGTGGTTCCCGTCGAGATCGGTGAGACCGTGAGTGGTGTGCAGGGCGTCGTCTTTGACGATGACGTTGACGTGCCGGTCATGGGCGCAGACGTCACTTTGGATGGTGACCACGTCGACCTTGAGATGAGGACCCCGGCCAGCGGGACATTCTTCTTCGAGGTCGCACCAGGCACGTACATCTTGCGGGTCAACCACATGGAGCTCGACGGCGTCTCGTACGAGGTGCTCGCAGAGCCCGGTGAAATTACGGAAATGGGCTTGATCAGGATGCGGCCGTCGAACAACCAAGTGACGATTGTCGTTGAGGGCCGTGCGGTTCAGGAGAGCACCGCCACGCAATTGCGCGAGCGGCAGGAGTCGACGACGGTCCAGGACGCGATCAGCGCCGAGCAGATATCGCAGTCCGGCGATTCATCGGCAGCTTCGGCGGTCACGCGAGTTGTCGGCGTCACGCTGATCGATGACCGCTTCCTCGTCGTGCGAGGCCTTGAGGGGCGCTACAACAACGTGACCCTTAACGGCGTCCCGGTCCCGCGAACCGATCCGGACTACCCTTCCGTCGAGGTCGACATCTTCCCGGCTGCGCTGCTTTCGTCGCTGACACTGACCAAGAACCCGACCGCCGAGCTACTTTCGTTCACGGGTGGTCTCATGGACGTCCAGACGCGAGCCTTCCCGGAGGAGTTTGAGCTCAAGATCTCCGCGTCGCTTGGAGGTGACACTGCGACGACGTTCCAGTCGTTCCATCGTGTCCCCGGCGGCTCAGTCGATGCCCTCGGATTCGACGACGGCACGCGCGCGCTGCCGGAGGGGTTGCCGACGGATGAGACCGTCGACCGACGCCGCACGGATGATTACGAGTCCCTCGCTCGACAGTTCCCGGACCAGTGGGATCCCGCAACTCAGACGGCTCGGCCTGACCTGGGCCTGCGCTTGAGTGTCGGCGACACGTTCGAGCTCGGCGAGCGCGATCTCGGCGTTCTCTTTATGGCCGGATACTCCAATGGGCTGGAGCGTCGCGAAGGTGTCGTGCGGTCCGCAAACTTGGCAGACGGCGAGCTGGTTGAGGTCGAGTCTCTCGATGGCGAGTCCTTCACGACGAAGGCCACCTGGGGCGCGCTGGCGAACCTCTCGTTAGAGCTGGCCGATTCCCATGACCTGCGCCTCGTCACGATGTGGAATCATCAAGCCCGCGATCGGTACTCGGAGTGGACAGGTCTGAGTGACGAAGAAGGCGGCGACCTGGTTCGGTCCTCTCGCCAGTGGCTGCAGCGCACGCTGCTCTTTAACCAATTGCTCGGTTCGCACAGGCAGCTGCTTACGGAGGAGTCTCCGTTCCACGAGACGCGAATCGACTGGGCGCTCTCGATCTCCACCGCGCAGCGCCTGGAGCCGGACACGCGCTTTCATAAGACCGTCGATGGGCGATGGACGCAGAACCCAGGAACTGGCGAGCACTTTACGTCGGAGCTCAACCAGACGGACCTCTTCGCAAAGCTCTCGCTGGAGCTCCCTTACCTGGACGCGTTTTCGGCTACCCTGTCCGGCGACGTTTTCAGCGGCCACCGTGAGTTTGATACGCGTCGATTCCGATACCAACTAGGCAGCGATGCCGACCCAGGTCTTCGCTCGCTCGGGCCGGAGGAAGCATTTGGAGATGAGAACCTCACCCAAGACGGAGGCCAGATCGTACTGCGCGAGTGGACAGGATCGGGCGACGGCTACGTATCGGATCAGCTGGCGGTGTCGGGTGGGCTGTCACTGGAAGCGTCTCCATTCGACTGGCTTAGACTCGTCGCCGGTGCGCGCGTTGAGTCGTTCACACAGGAGATTGCTGATCAAGCGGTCGGCGTTGACGACCCTGAGTCCAGCCGGCGAACCGACTTCGACGTACTGCCATCCGCCGGCGCGATCATCGAGCTACGGGAGTCGATGTATCTGCGTTTGCTCTACGGAGCTTCGGTCGCGCGTCCGCAGGTTCGGGAGGTCGCGCCGTTTGTCTACCAAGACTATCTCCGCCGCCGAACCGTCACCGGCAATCCAGACCTTCGTCGCATCTACGTTCATAACGCGGACCTGCGCTGGGAGCTGTTTCCTTCGCCGGCTGAGGTCATCGCGGTATCGGCGTTCTACAAAGACTTCCGCAGCCCGATCGAGTCGACGCTGGTCAATCGTCAGGGCGACGTCATCTACTTGAACGCTGAGTCGGCCTCGAACTTTGGTGTCGAGTTGGAAGCGCAAGTCGATCTCGGTCGCATCGGGGAGCGGGCCGATGGGCTTACGCTCGGCGTGAATACGGCCCTGATCGCTTCGTCGATAGAGCTGCCTTGCCCGGACGACAACGGAGATGGCGAATGCGACTTCGCCTATACGCGTCAGTCTCGCCCGATGCAGGGTCAGGCACCGTGGCAGGTCAACGCGCGTCTCAGCTGGGACCGTGACGACAGCATCTTCAACGCGGCGTTGCTCTACGGTGTGATCGGGCCGCGTATCGACGACGTTGGGACCAACGGGCAGCCCGACTACACGCTCGAAGCGCGTCACGTGGTGGACATCACGACCGGTCTTGACCTCGGTGAGCACTGGTCACTCGGCCTCAAGCTTCGCAATCTGCTCTTCGCGAACGAGCGAATCACGCAAGGTGATGTCGTCGTACGAGAGGTCTTTGAGCCGATGGAGTTCGGGATTTCGTTCGGATGGCGAGACTGATCCTGGCTTGCCGAGGACGCATGCTCGCTTCTTTTCAACGCACGAGTTCCACAGTCACGTGACGTAGCAGGGCTCCTGCCGCCACGCGCAAGATGCGCAGCGTTGGTTGCGCGCTGGCCCCTTCATACCTGGGCCCTCCGCGATCCTGGCCGATGGGTTTTGAGAGCGTCGTCTCCCACATTTCGTGTGCGCGCGGTGGGTCTGACACAAGCGACAACCGCTGCGTGACGTCGGCATGACAGGGGCTTGCCGATCCTCCCACACCGATGCCCGCGTTTCTTCACATCCACGGACTCGTCGCGTCGCAGGGGGCTGCGATAACGCTGCCATCGAGTGCTCGCGCACCAACCCCAACAGCGATCTCAACTTAGAACGCCCTATGAACAATAAGACTCTAGCGATTGGACTTCTCACTTGCGGACTCGCCCTTGGCGGGTGCAGCGATGATGACCCCGCAGACAACGGGGCCGACGCGGGCCCAGACACCGACGCATCGGATACCGGGATCACGGATACTGGCGCTGATAGCGGCATGACTGGAGCCTGCGACAACGCACCGGCAACGGTCTCCGTCGGCGGTGAAATCAGCGAGGACACCACGTGGTGTGCGGCCTCTGAGATTCTGCTTGAGGAACTGACATTTGTTCGGGGAGCCACCCTGACGATCGAGGCGGGAACAACGATCTCGGGTGAGAACGGCGCCGCGCTGGTCGTCGCAAGCGACGCCATGATCGATGCCCAGGGAACAGCGGAAGCCCCAATTGTCTTCACGTCGTCGTTCGGCGCGGACGCGGAGGCTGGAGACTGGGGCGGTTTGGTTCTCCTCGGCAGCGCTCCGATCAACGTTGGCAGCTCCAATATCGAAGGTATGGAGGCCTCCGACGGCTCAGCCTATGGCGGCACCGACGCTGCGCATAACTGCGGCACGCTGCGCTACGTCCGCATCGAGTACGGCGGCTTCGTGTTTGGTGAGGACAATGAACTCAATGGCCTCACCGTTGGCGGATGTGGCTCCGACACGACCCTCGAGTACATCCAGGTCCACAAGGGACTCGATGACGGCATCGAGTTCTTTGGTGGCACGGTGTCGCTCAAGTGGGCTGTCGTCACCCAAACGGGCGACGATTCGGTGGACTGGGACGAGGGCTGGACCGGCAACGCTCAGTTCCTTGCGATCCAACAATCAGCGACCGCCGGTGACCGCGGATTCGAAGCGGACAACCTAGGCGACGACAACGACGCGACGCCTCGATCCAACCCCATGGTCGCGAACGTAACGATGGTCTCACCGGGCGAAAACGCAGATCAGATTGGAATGAAGCTGCGTCGCGGAACGGGCGGTGCGATCACCAACGTCATCATCGCCGGCTTCGACAATGAGCCGATCGATATCGACGGCGAAGTCACCGCCGGACTCTTCGGCAACGACCTTTCGCTGTCCTACGTCATCAACTTTGGAAACGGAGACTGGAAGGACGAGAGCGCGGAAGAGGACAACGACGACGGCGGCTTCGAAGAGGCCACTGAGATTGCCGCCATCGAGGGCTACTCGACCGAAGACCCACAGCTCGGCGATTGGGAGAGCCTGAGCGCACCCGACTTCGTCCCCGCGCAGGGGTCGCCGGCGGCCAATGGCGGAGCAACACCCTCCGGAGAGTGGTGGACAGCCGCAGACTACATCGGGGCGTTCGAGCCTGGCGGCGCGGACTGGACCGCCGGCTGGACCTCCTTCCCGTAACGGCACAGGGCACCCGCATCGTCGGGTGCCCAACCACACTTGAGACCCCCCATGAACAAGCGATTCGCGCTGATGCTGATGCCGGTTCTGGTTGCTTGCGCAAGCGAGCGTCCGACCTCTGAGACGGTTCCTGCGGCTGAGCCCGTTCGCCTAGTGATCAACGAGGTCTACGCGCATGGCGGAATGGACTGGTTCGAGATCTACAACGTTGGAAGCGGCGAAGTGGACCTCTCGCAGGTCTCGTTCTTCACACGCGAAGAGTCGTCCCCGCGGCGAGTCTCGTCCGATGCCTTCCTAGAGCCGAACGAGTTCTACTACGTCCCTGTTCGCGACTTCGAGATCGGGGTCGGGTTGGACGATGCCGACGAGGTCACCTTGATCGGGATACACGGGGCAGTCCTGGATCGCGTGCAGTGGTCGTCGGATTCGACGGTCGCCGACCGCAGTTTCGGACGGTTTCCTGATGGCGCGCGAGCGCTCAGCATCCTCGAGCGCCCGACACCTGGGGATGCAAATGAGGGGCCCACCCATGGCCTGCGCGTACGTTCGACTTGGGTAGCTGGGCGGTAGCGCAGCGAGGACGCGAACGATTCTAGCGGTTCAACACGCGCTTCTTCGCCGCGTTGACGACCTGCGGTCGATAGCTCGTCGACCGCGCGATGCGGCGGGCGTGCTCCATCGGGATTCGGCCCACGAGGCGGATCGCGACATCGACCGGCGTCTGCGGATTGACTACGAGGGCCTCGGCGACGGACCGATTCGAGAGAAAGTCGTGGCGCTCGCAGAGCTTCTTAAGGAACGCGCCGCTGACTCCGCCACCGCGAATGAGGGCGGCCAACTCCTTCGGCTTCATGTTCGCGTTGTTGAGCACGAAGTGGTGAAGCGAGCTGTCGCGGTCTTTGAGTACGGCGCGTCGCTCCGACTCGTTCCCGCTTCGGGCTAGCTTGATCTTTTCTGTCCGAGTCATCCCTTCGTATCGCTTCCATACGGGGGAATCCTTGCTGTGCCGCTCCGGCCCGGCCGTTTTCGCGGGCCTCGACGGTCCCTTCTCAGGCGCTTCTTCGCCGCGCGCCTCACCGCCGTGCCCAGTCGCGCTCGAATTGGCGGTAGGCGCACTCGGGCTAGCGCTGTCGGTCCTTTCGCTCTCCGTGGTTCCGGCTATCGGCGATGCGCCCGTCGCCGGCGCCGACACGATGTCCTTGAGCGCTCCGGCGTCAAACATCAGGGCGACATCAGAGCCAAACACGTTGACGACTTGGCCGGTGAACGTCGCCACGTGATCACCCGCGATGGTCACGGTTATGTCGAGCGTCGAGAAGAGCGCTGGCTCCATACCAAAGACGGGAATCACCGCGCCTGAGTCTTGAGCGGCGGATTCGCGGAACGTCTTCCACTCGGAAGAAGTGAGCTCGATCGTGGCGGCGGGCATGGCGGCGGCTTGGCAGGAGACTCGGGCGGACGCGGCTCAGTCCTTGATAAATCATGGCCCTCCGAAAACGCAACCCGACGGACTTTAGCCTCGTCGAAAGTCCCACAAAGTCGCGGATTAGCGAGCGCGCACGACAATCGGATAATGATCGGACCCCACTCGGCGAGCGACTCGGAAATCACTTACGACCACATCGTCAGTGACGAGCGCGTGGTCGAGGGGAATCCACAGCGGTGGAAAGTGGGTAGGCCACGTTGGCGACCAACGCCGAGCAGCGCTCTTCAAGCCGCCTTCCTGTTGGAGTCGGCGAAATGGCCTCGAAAAGCCTGTCGCGTTGAAGTCGCCTACGACGAGCACGCCGGACATTCCTGAGACAGCGTTCGCGATGGCCTCGAATTGGGAATCTCTCTGAGCCGCGCAGGTGCCTCCGAGCGGCGGCACCGGGTGGGTTGCGAGGATTGTGAGGCCGGACGACATGGTAGCGAGGATCGAGGGCATGCCTGCGTTTCCGTACTCGACAATGCTGCCAGTGAGCGGCTCACGGCTCAGCAACGCGATGCCGAAGTTGTCCGAGCGCGGATCTTCGATCGTGTAGGGGTACTCGGCCCGGATTGCGCCGAGCGCGGCCTGCCAAGTCGGGGTGAACTCAAGCAGCGCGATGACATCGGGTTGCTCTGCTTCGATCACGGAGATGAGCGCCTGGACGTTGTCGTTGTCCGAGAGCAGGTTGGCCGAGAGCACCACGGTGTCGTTCTCTTCAGCCTCACCTCGGGCGGCGCCGAATGAGAGGCCCGCGATTGCTACGAGGTTCCACACGAGCAGCGTGCCAACCCAGATACGCACTCGTTTTCGGCTACGCACGAGGACAAGCCCCACGGCGAGTGCAAGCGCGTACTGGACCCGGAAGTTGGAGAAGATGTCCGCCCACCAAAACCCCGGCAACAAAGGGAGCAGGGTCCCTACGTAGACCGGAAACGCCAGTATCACCGCGGCGTTCGTCAGCGACTCCCGAATGCTCGGTCGCCCGCCCGCGTCGCTGCTCTTGGCCTTGTTCGCGTTCGATGTGCTCGCTTCGGCCGCGCTCATGAGAACGGGAAGCCTCTGCCTCCGCCGCCTGCTGCACAGTGGTCCGGCGAGAGGCAGGCGAATCCAGCCTGACAGGCTTCGCCAGCCCGACAGGTTGAGTCGTCGCCCACGGTGCAATTAGCACACGCCTGGAAGAACAGCCCACCGCCGAGCAGGTCGATGACTGAGCTGCAGGCGAGTCCGGCTGGGCAGGGCGGGTCCAGGGTGCCGCCGCATGTGCCTCGCTCGAAACAACTTACCTCGCCGTCAGAAGCAACGTTATCTGGGTCGACTCCAACCGCTTCTGCGATGTCGCGGCACTCGCTATCCGACAAGCAATCCCCAGGGTCACCCTCCACACAGTCGCCACCCGCCGTGCAGATGAACCCGGCCGGGCAGTCGCAGACTTCGCACTCACGGGCGATACACGTGAATCCTTCACCGCAGTCGGCTGCGCTCACACAGCCGCGGCAGACACTTGAAACGCAGTAGAGGCCTTCGGGGGAGGGCGAGAAGAACTCGATGCACGCGATGTCGCTACCGCCGCCGCCGCAATCCAGCGAGGCGGCGTCACACATTGTGTCGCTGTCCGCACAGTTGGCGTTGTCTGTGACCGAAGAGTAGTCAAACGAGCCGGCGCGACGGGAGCCGCGGCCGCCGTAGGTGAGGAGGGTCGTTGCATCACAACGGCCGGCTAGTGCGTGGTAATCCGCCGAATTCGTGCATTCGGCCTCGCCGACGCAGTTTCCACCGAGGCAGTCCTCATCTCCGCCGCAGGTCTCCAGCGTTGTGTACCCGCTGCCGTCCGCACCACAGTGAGCGACGTCGTCTCCGGCGCATGTCTGCGCGTTGGGTCTGCACTCGCGAACGACGCATTCGCCGGCCCGACAGGCGTAGCCTCCGGCGGCTTCTTCGCACTCAGGAATCAGCTCACAGCGAATGGAACTCTCGGAGACGGCGCGGACCGGCGTGCAGACGGGCTCGGTGCAAATCTCTCCTCCTGCACAATCCGCGTGGTCGTCGCATACCGCTGGCACGGCGTCGAAGTCGGAGGTGTCCGAACTCCCGGTATCCGTCTGACTTACATCGGCGCCGAACGAGAAGTACGTCGGATCGGAGCCGCAGGCGGCGAGGAACGAGAGGTCAATCGCAACGACGAGAATTCGCATCTTTCGGGTGGGCAAGAGCTGCGATGTGCGATACCGCCGAGCCCCGTTTCACGCAACGCGAATCTCACCAGAACTCCCGCGATCGCCCATGTTTCAGAAGCCCCTCGACCTCGTCACGATCACGCCTCCCCCGGTGGATATCCGCGCCAAGCGTGCCGCCAGTTTCGCCGAAGAGGGTGAGCCGCGAAATCGATATTCATTGCCTCAGTCGTTGGAGTCGAGCTCCCCGGTGGGGTACCGAACGCGGGTGGCGCTGAGCATCGAGGAAGGCAAGGCAACGATGCAGCTGTTGGCGCTGGAGCGTCCGGCTGCGTTTGTCGAAACGACTCAGCCAGTGACGGACCATGAGCTCTTCGAAGAGAGCGCGCTCGGCGTGCTCACCGCTCGACAGTCCACGAACTTCAAGGGGCAGCGGCAGACATCCCTCGGGCCTCAGAAATCCGCCAAGGTCGCGGAGCTTCTGCGCCGCATGGCTGGCTGGGAGCCGATTCTCGACGGCGCGGAGTACACGCATATCGTTCTGGCGCGTCCGTATCGGACGCCGTTCACAATGTTGCTCACCTTCATCGGGCACAAACGGGCCACCAACCTTCTCGGAGTCCTGAATCGCGCGGTGCGCAAGCAGGTGCTCTACGAGGACGACATCCCGACCATCGGCTACTTGCAGCAGCTCCACCTCGGGATCTTCGTAGATCAACTGGAGCGCGCAGTGGTGATCGCCTCCGGTGGGCGTCGGATGACGAACATCGTTCAGGTCCCATTTGTTGGTGAGCCGCGCCAGGCAAACCGCGCCGCGATCTCACAGCTTGAGGCCCTAGCTGGCTTGAGCGCTCGCGATCGGGCCGCCGGTTGGCGCATCGGATTCGTCGCCCAGGTCGGAGAGGTGTCTGCAGCGTCCCGGCCGACCATCGAGCAGGATACGTACCGAAAAATCGGAGCCAACATTCTCGCCTTCCGCTCCGAGCGTATTCAACCCGGAGTGAACGCGGAGGAGAAAGCGCCTCCGCAGTACCAGGCGCGCCAAGAGATGGACGTGCCGGACGAGCTGACGGTGCAGGCAGGCCGCGCTGCTTACAATGCGTTCTGTCACTGGACCCAGGTGGAGCGTGAGAACGCCAAAAATCTGCTGCTGCTCGAACGAATCGACGTTCTCACCGACAACGGTAAGGAGCGGCTTCGCGAGATCCGCGAGCACCTCGGGCACGTTACTGACCAGCTGATCGACGGGCTGCCCAAGTGGGCCGACCTTGCGACAGGTAAAGCGCTCTCGCGCAACGCCGCTCGTGGCAAGAAGGCGTTCGCGCTTGCTGGTCAGCGCATCTACATCGGTGGCTTGGACAGACGCCATGTCGCCACCGCCGGAGTGCCTTGGCGCCTCGCAGTTCGCGCCTTCGGCGCTGCTGCCGCTCGAGGGGCGCTGGTCTCGGAACTCGCAGGCGTGATCGGGCTCCCCGATGACTGTGATTTGCTCGCGGGCGTCTGCCTCATGGCTGGTCCGGTGAACCAAAACGACATCGGAAAGTCGTTCTATGGCTCAAAGGATCTTCTCCAATCGGCCTTCCCGGAGGCCAACCCGACGTCGCTGCTTGTCTGGACGATGAAGGCGAAGACAGTCGCCGATCCGATCGGCAACGAGGAGCAGCTGCTCAACGCCAAGCGGAAAGGCGCCCTAGTGGATCTTCGGATGGGGCCGCACGAGTGCATTCAGGTCCGGCGCGGCGAGCTGCTGGAGCCGTTCCGAAACCCAGGATCGGGCAAGCCCAGCGCTGACCGAGCGTTCGCTGATGTCGGCAACTTCGTGACGGATCCAAGCGGTCGCGAGATCCCTGGCAACCGCGGAACGGCGTGGCCAGCAGACAAGGCCGGCTCGGCCGTCTGGAAGTAGCCAGCTACTCCTCCGTCTTCATCCGGTCGATGACCGACGAATACGAGGTGTTCTTCACCATCTCGGCCAGCTTTACGGTGTACTTGGAGATCAGGTCCACGCGGCCCGTCGCCTTGTAGTGCTGGTAGGCCTTGAAGAGCCGGACGTAGGCCCGCTCGCCATTGATGAAGTAGGCGACCGCGGCCAGAACTGCCTCGACGGACGAGCGTGACACGGAGTTGGAGACCGAGAGGAACTCGAACTCTTTGCCATACGAATTGGTGACGCCGACACAAATTTCGGCCTTCGCATCAGCATGACTGCCTTGCGCGTCGTCGACTAATCCGCGGACCAGAAACGAGCTGAACTTGATCGATTCGAGCGACGGGTACTCCGGCGCGTAGCGCTCCTTCAGCCCTGCGAAGAGCGCGTCGATGATGCCGACGCCGTGCCCGACGACCTCAATTGTTTGCTCGCCATTGATCGACAGTGAGCAGCGCACAGTAGCGCGCTCTGTCGCGACGGACTCCGAGAGTTCGTACGCTGTCACGCGCATCTCAAGATACTCGTTCTGCAGCGCGTCGCGCATTTGCCGAATGACCTCTGCCTGCACTGGACGCGTCGAATTCATGGCATCTCTTGTGGGCGCGGAGGCGGTGGCGGGCAGGTCAGGGGGTCATCCGGAGCACCGGGGCCTAGGTAAAACCGGACAGCGGTTGGGTCGACTTCGGCCAGCTTGCGGAGGCCCTCTGAGGCGAGGACATGGGCCTGAGATGGATTGCTGGGAGACACCACGATGCCGGCGGCCCCAAACTCGAGCTCCGCACCAATCTCGGAGTCCACCGTAATGAACCCAATGTGGCCGTCCACGCGCACGAAATGAAACCGACGCTTTGCCTTGGGGTTCGAGCGCCGTTGCCAGGCCTGAATGAGGTTGCCGATTCGCATCTCGCGTTCGGCCTGCTCACGTGCGATCCGCGCCCGCTCAGCGCGTCCCAGGTTGTCTGCAGTTTGCTCTTCGCGCCGAGTTGCCTCGCTCGCCAGCTGCTGAGCGTTTTGCTCGGCTTCAACGCGGTGGCCACCGTCTCGTTTTCGCTTCTTACGCTTATCAGTGCGCGCCTTCTGGGCCTGTTTCTTGTCGATTTTCCCGGCTTTTAGGAGCGCGTCTCTGAGCGACATGATCAGTGGGGGGCAGGAGGCGGTCTCGCCGTGTAGTGTGGGCACTCATTAAGTGCGCCGAAAGGGGTCGGGTTGGAGTATGCCAACCTGAGCTTGACCACAGGCACCACACTCGCTTGAGTGAGCCCACCTCCACAGCAGAAGCAGCTCGTGAATCTACGGCTTATCACATTCTTCATCGCCGCATGCGCACTCTGTGCGGCGTGCAACAACGATCCTCCTGCCTCTTCAGGCAGTGCCGGCGTAGACGCAGGAGCTGCCCCCGATGTGGGCACAGACATCATCGAGGAGGTGGCCGACATTGCTTCCGATGTGGAGCCCGATGCCGAGGCTGATGCCGCGGCGGACGTCGAGCCCGACGCGGAGCCGGATGCGGACGTGCCACCGGACTTGGAGGATCTCGTCGATTTCCCAACGGTGATTGTCGCGGTGGAGACCCGCGTCAGCTCGAGCTTGCTCCAAGCCGGCGACTCCGTCTTCGTGTCTTGCGACGCGATCGACGACGAGGGAGAGCTTGTGGCCTTCCCTGAGGAAGTGACTGAAACGTGGCTCATCGCCCCCGATGCTGGGTTGATCGATGGCGAAGGCGATGACGAACTCATCGCCGCGCAGGCAGGAAACGCCTCGATCGCCTGCATGATTCCGCAGCTTGGCTTGGTCGACACGACTCCTGTGGATGTGATCATCACCCCGGGCGATCCGTTCACGGTCATTACTGAGGTGGACTCCCTGACGATGACCGCTGGCGACACGGCAACGGTCTTCTGCAGCGCATACGATGAGTTCGGCAACTACATCGAGGAACCAGATCTGGACTTGCTGATCGCCCCGTTCGGCGACGGCGTCGAGGTGTTCTTCCCCCGCGTAATTATCACCCGTTCGGGCCTCTACGAGTTCACGTGCAGCGCCGATAGCGCGACAAACCTTGTGTCCGAGTTGGTCGAGGTTGTGCCTGCGCTGCCCGCTTCTCTGGCCGTCGGCGTCACGCCGGATCGAGCGCTCTACACCATAGGTGAGGTGGTCTCGCTCACTTGGACCGTCAGCGACGAATTCGGAAACCTCGTCGAGAACCCGCCGGTCCGCTTCTCTAGCGTGCCGCTCGTGTCGTCCTTCGGCGAAGGTCGTTTCCGATTTGAGAACGAAGGGATCTTCCGACTGACCGTCTTCGTTGCTCGGCCTACCGCCACCGGCGAGCCGCTGGTTGGCTCTGTGGAGTTGGTCGTCAATGAGACTGGCCCGACGATCTCCTGCGGTTCGCCTGCCTACGGCGAGATGATCAACGCGGCGCCTGGCTCCAGCATCTTCTTGACCGGTATGACCGGCGATGAATTTGGAGTCGCCTCGGTGACCGTGAACGGCGAGCCCGCGTTCATTCGGCCGGACGGCTCGTTCGCGATCGAGATGGAAGCCGAGTTCGGCATGAACTTCGCCGAGGTGATCGCTGAGGACGAACTGGGAGCGACAAGCTCACGAAGCTGCGCATTCTTGGCGGCCAACCAGTGGATTCCCGAGAACACCTTCTTCAATGATGACATCGCGCTCACCCTTGCGCAGGACGCCTTCGACGACGGAGTGCCCACCGACGGCTTGGATAGCCTGAACGACATCATCTACGCGATGCTCAATTCTTCTGAGGTGGTCGCGCAGATCGACTCAGCGCTCAACGGCGCTAACCCAATCTACCCAAGCACGTGCGTGCTCGACTCGTGGTTCGGATGCGTCGTCCGAGTCGGAGTGAACTACCGATACTTCGAACTCGACGGTCCCAACACCTCATCGCTGACTCTGACCACTGGCGGCTTGCAGATTGCGGCTGAAGTTCGCGGCATCGAGGTCGGCCTGCAGATCACCGGGACCTTCGGAACGTCCGGCTGGGTCTCGTTGAGCCGAATGGGAATCAACATGACATTCGACCTCTCGCTGAGCGGCGGTCGACCTCGAATCAGCCTGCGCCGCCTCGACGGAGTAACGGTTGGCAGCATCAACTCGGACTTCTCGGGCATCACGGGCTTCGTCCTGGATATCGTCGTCGACATCTTTGAAGACGACATCCGCGACTTGGTCCGAGACCAGATTCAGAGCTTTATCCAGGACGAGGTCAACGCGATCCTCGACGACACCATCTCCGGTCTCGACATTAGCTCGCTCGGTGACATCATCGAGGTGCCTCGCCTCGACTCCGACGAGACGATCTCGCTTGGGTTCGGCATTCAGTTCTCGACCATCGCGGTCAGCTCGGCTCGCGCGCTCTTCGCTCTGGGCTCTCGCTTCACAGCACCGATCACTCACGGCGGCGGTACCTTTGGCGCCGCGCAGCCGCCCGGTGCTGTGCTGGACGATACTTCGAGCGGCCGAAGCGTGAAGATCGGGATGAACCTCGGCATGCTCAACCAGATCCTCCACACGCTCTGGCGTGCGGGCCTCTTCGACGCCGCCATTGGGGGCTCGACGCTGTCGGACAGTGTGCCGTCCGACGCGGCAGCGATCCTCTACGCCAACCTGCCCCCAGTGGTGGTGGGAGAGGGCGACGGCAATCTTGAGCTGCACTTTGGCGGACTCCGCGCACAGGTGGTCTACCCGACGCTCCTGGCCGAGCCGATCGTCGTGCACATCGGAGCGAAGATCCGAACTGGAGTCGACCTAGTGGGCGACGACGAGGTCAACTTCCGAGACGTCGAACTCACCGACTTTTACTTCGATCCACTCGACGCTGGCATCGACGCCGGAACACGGGAGACGCTGGAGGTCTTCTTGGAGGAGACCATCCAGTATGTGATCGATACCTCGTTGAACTCGGCGCTGCCGAATTTCCCGATCCCGTCGTTCGAACTCCCCCCATCCGTCAGCGAGTTCGGTCTGCCAGGTGGCGCCTACCTCGGCATTCTAGAGCCGCTGCTTGAGATCACCCCGCGACACTTCGTGCTCAGCGGCAACTTCGGCACCCGATGATGAAACGTCTCACACATCTAATCGTCTTCGCCGCGGCACTCGCCCTCACCGCCTGCAATAACGACCCCGTCGACACCCGAGACATTGGATTCGGCGGCGATACCGGTGACCTAGGTGGGTTCGATACCTCCGACACTGGACCGGATACGCGGCTGGATGCGGGTCCGGATATACCGGAAGATACCGGGCCGGAGATCGTCGAAGACACCGGGCCTGACATCCCGGAGCCTGAGGCCGGTGTACCGGAGCTCGTTGTGGTCAGCCTCTCGCCCGGCCGAGGTGTCTACCCGCCGGGCCTGCAGGTGACACCAAGCGGCATCGTCTACGACCAGACTGCGGCCGCGATACGAGACCTGCCCCTCACCTGGACCGTCGAGCCTGAAGGCGCTGCAGTGCCGTCGGGCGACCGATGGCGACTTGAGCGCGAAGGCACTGTGACCTTCAGGGCCTGCACGCTGCTCTCCGAGGGATTGAACCTCTGTGGAGAGAAGACGATCGTCGTCGACGGTGGTGCGCCCGAACTTGAGATCTTCACTCCCGAGGCCGGCGCTGAACTGTTGGCCTCGGATCATCCGGAGATCACGGTGTCTGGCCGAGCGACGGACTCCAACGGTGTCGTGCGCGTCTACGTAAATGGCGAGCGTATGAGCCTGGACGCGGAGGGGGACTTCCAGACTACCGTCCGCGCGATCTATGGGGTGAATCATATCGAGGTGGTCGCCACCGATGGCTTGAACACCCGGGAGACCGTCCGAGCGGTCGATGTCCTCTGGGCGCAGGACTACCATCCGATTCCGATCAACCCGGCGACTGGCACCATCGACGGCGAGTACCCGCAGTCGCTCCTGATGCAACTCAACCAGCGCTACCTAGACAGCGACATCCCGATCTACGTCAACCCGGAGCTTCCGATCATCCTGTCTCGCGACATCGCCGGACTGCTCGAGCTGATGATCAGCGAGGTGGACCCAATGTCCTTCGTGCCGAACCCGGTATCGGACACCGACTCGTTCCAACTCGACATCGTCGACTTCACGCTCGGAGACCCGGTCCTCGATATCCGCGTGACCGAGACGGGCCTTGAGCTCTTCGTGTCGATGCCGAACATTCGGGTGGACACTGCGGGAGCGATCACACTGCTCGATCGGCCGCTCTCGCTGGATGGCGCGATCACCCTCTCGGCTTCGGTCTTCTTCAACATGACCGTGCACAAGCTGACCGCCGAGGACCCGTTGGTGGTGGAAGCGGAATCTATCGAACTCGCGCTTGAGAACGCAGTGGGGTCGTTTGCCGAGCCGGAGTTGAACGCGATCTTGGAGCTGGCTGAGGGCCTGCTCTTCGAGGTCGTCGAGAGTCTAGCGCTTGGCGTACTTGAGGACTCCTTCGTTACCGACCTGCCGGACACTGTCGCTGAGGCGATGTTCTCGATCGAGGAGTCGCTTAGCGACCAAGAGTTCGAGCTAGACCTCGGGCTCGGTGGCGCCCCGGTCACGATGACCTTCGACGTGACCTTGGACTCGATCCTGCCGGAAGCTCGCAGTGGCCTCCTGGTGGACGCTGGGATTCGATTCGGCACAACTGCCGCTCCGTCCTTCCCCGGCAGCCGTGGAATCGCGATGAACGCTTCTTTCGATGAGCCGCCAGCACTCTTCCAGAGCTCGCGAGCCCAGATCGCCGTTCGCGTTCCGTTGCTGAATGGCATTCTTCACAGCCTTTGGAACTCCGGCTTGCTGTCGATCGACGCGACGAGCTTCATCCCCCCTGAGCTCTCGTTCGTCATCGCGTCTCTCGTCATCGACGGCCGGCTTCCGCCCCACCTGACGCCGACGCGTCCAGGAGCGACTGCCTACGGCTTCATCCTGACGGTCGGTCAGATGGAGATGGAGTTGACTCGCGGAGACCTCCGGGACCGCGTGGGCGTCAATCTGGCGGTTGCTGTCGACATGGATGTGATCGGCAATTCGCTGGTCATGAACATCGCGCCGGAGCCTGCGATCATCATGTGGATGATCGAGCAGAACGGCCCCGACCCTCTCTTCGCCGATATCTCCGCGCTGGAATCGCTTTTCGTGGGCGCCGTCTGGCCCCTCGTGTCGGAGCAGATCGCCGAAGGATTGGAGATCGCGCTGCCAGCGCTCGAACTCTCTGCGATCGGCGACATCGCGCCGCGCATGTCCGACCTCACGTTGGACCTCGTGCTCGATAACCCGATCGAGATCCGCGGCGGCTACTTCGTCCTGGACGGTGCGTTCGACGGGACCGCAGACCTTTCGGAGTAGGTAACAGCGCGATGCGCGAGGTCTGCGCGTGTCGCTCGGAGTCGCCGTCGCCCCTCCTCTTGCGTTGTTGACGCGTCAGGGCCTGCCTGCTGCGTATTGACGCGGAGGGACACGCCTGAGGTTCTGCGCCCGAGCGTAGCGAGGAAGGGGAACCGTCGGCTTGTCCCCGCCGGAGGCGTGTTGGCACGCCTGAGGTGTGACGTTGGAGCGCGGGGCGTCCGTGTACGCGTGGGGTCGGGGGCGTGATGGGATCGCCTCCGGCGGGGCACCACCCCAAAAACGCAAAGAGACGACCTAAGAGGCCGCCTCGCTGCGTAACGCGGGCGTGGGGTCTAAGCGACCTTGCCGACGATCTGGAACGCGATGAGGAGCGCGTAGATAACAAGCGACTCGATGAGCGCGAGGGCGAGGATCATCGGAGTGAAGACCTTGCCGGAAGCGCCCGGGTTACGCGAGATGCCGTCGAGAGCGGCGGCACCAGCCTTGCCCTGTCCGAGCGCGCCACCAAAGGCAGCGATGGAGATTGCGAAGGCAGCTGCGAAGAGCGCCAGGCCGTCACCACCAGAGAGGTGCGTAGCAACGCCATCTTCGGCGAAAGCAGTGGCCGAAAGGGCAGTGACGGTGAAGAACGTGAACAGGCCAGCGAGATTCTTACGGATCATGGATTGTCTCTCCAGGGAACTCGGGGGCCTGACGCCCCACGGGTAGTGGGTAAGTGGAGTTCTAAAGGCATTCGGCGCGGCACTTAGTGTGCCTCTTCCGAATGTTCAATGGCCAACGCGATGTAGACCAGGGTTAACAGGCAGAACACGAGGGTCTGCACGATGACGACCACCGTTCCGAGCAACATGATCGGGACGGGGTACACAATTGGAATGGCCACGAGGCCTAGGAAGATAGCGAGGACGGCGTGATCGCCGAACATGTTACCGAAGAGTCGCAGCGAGAGGCTTAGAGGCCGCGCAGCGTGCGAAATTAACTCGATCGGAAGCATGATTGGAGCGAGTAGCGGGAACCCGCCGATCTTTGGTCCTAGGAAATGCTCCAGGTAGTGGAGCCCATTGTCCTTGAGACCGAAGAGGTGCGTCGCGAAGAAGACCACGATGGCCGGTCCGACGGTGACGTTGAGGTTATCGGTCGCTGGCGCGAATCCGGGGATCAGCGCGAAAACGTTATGGAAGAAGATGTAGATCGCGAGAGCGCCGATCAACGGCAAGAAGCGTTCGGCTTGCTTGCGACTCCCGAGGACCTGCTCACCGAGGGTGAGGCAGGTGTCGAGGATCATCTCCATGAAGTTGCGAATCGAGAACCCCTCGGCGGGGATCGCCGCGTTGCTCGACTTCGCCCATGCACCGCGCGTGATCATTGTGAATGCCACAATAACCGCCACCGAGACGAGCGAAAGCGCCAAGTGTACGATGGAGTGTACAGCGTTCCCCTCGATCAGAGTGTTGCCAAACTGATGGGCAATCTCTGCATCGGCGGCGTTGAAGCCGGGGATTGCGTTGATCCAGGTCCAGCCGGAACCAATAAGAGTCATCTCGTTTCCGCGTCAGCGTGAGGTGCGGTGAGGTTCCACCGCAGAAATTCGAGAACAATGGCCGTCGGTATAATGCTCAAACCGAGAGCAATCGACGGAGTGTGCGCGCGCACTA
>JBLHWZ010000010.1:0-42683 GCA_047629415.1 Bradymonadia bacterium
CAAGATGCTCAAGGACAGTGGCACTGAGGCTCTCAAACTTCCGGCACGGTCCCCAAATCTGAATTCCTACGCCGAGAGATTCGTTCTTTCGGCGAAGTCGGAGTGTTTGGACCGGATCGTACCGCTCCGCGAGCGACATCTCCGCCGCGCAATGTCAGCGTTCGTCAGCCACTATCATTGCGAACGCCATCACCAAGGGATTGGCGGCAACCTGATCATCGCGAACGACAACATCGAGCGGGCCGAGGCCGATGTGCAATGTCGAGAGCGGCTCGGCGGGATATTGAAGTTCTACTACCGGGACGCAGCCTAACCGAAGTCTCCGGGGGGTAGGGAGCTTTGCGCCAGCCAACGCTGGAAGGTGCAGGCGTGGCTTCAGCCTCGGAATGAGCGGAATCCTGAGTCGAGGAATGCGGATGGACTCCCGTGGTCAGTTGGTTGACCACCGGATGATCGGCTCTTGGTCAACGGTCCCACGGCTCTGCGGCCCTGTTACGGTCGCGCAAACCGCGTCAGCCGAGTTTTGGCACAGGACGGGGACAACGCGCCCGCTGAGAGCTTCTTCTCCACCATCAAAACCGAGTGTTTGCACCGGCAATCACTCAAGACGAGGCCCGCGACGCACCTGACGATCGTCCAGTACATCCACTGGTACAACGCGACCCGTCGCCACTCCACGAACGGGCAGGTCTCACCCGTGAACTCCGAGGCATCTTTCCTTCCCCAACCTGCTGCCTAACTCCCCTACGCCGACTGTCCGGTTTCCTTGCGCCATGCCAGTCGCGGGCCATCTGCGCGATGTTGGCACCAGGCTCTGTAGCGAGCCGCACTGCATCGGCTTTGAACTCAGGACTGAATTTGCGCCGAGGGGCGCCCGTCTTTTTCTTCGTACTCATGATCGTTGTCGGGGGATGGCGCCGCCTACCCTACGCCAAGTGTCCGATTCTTCGATACACGCCACTTGTCGGTATATACATGTACGGGGAACCCTGCGGTGTCGACGATCCGAAGCGCCTCGAGTTGCGTGATTGGCGTGCGGAGTTCGTGATCCATCCGAACGGGGACGCAGTTTCGCTGGCGAGGCTTGTCGCAGCCGCAGACACCCGGACGCTCTCTGACTTCTACTGTCCCGGGTGGGAAGCGGACGGCACCCCTGAAAACTTCTGCAATCTAGTGGCGCTCAGCGATCTTTGGCCTTCGGCGCAGCAATGCGAAGCGTGCCCTGACGGTGTGGTTACGTGCCTGCCGATCGTCCTCTCGGTTGGAGACCCGGAATTGATGACCGACGGCCTGATCGATGTCAGCGATGGCCAGCGCGAGAACCACTTGTGTGAAGAGAGTTGCAGCAACGAGACCGACGACGACGCGGACGGCGACGCCGACCTCGACCCGGAATGCGACCGGTCAAACTGGCCCTACAGTCTGGCCCACCCGGTGACAGCCTCAGCCAACCTCACACGTTGAACAAGAAGTGTAGCACCCGTATGGATACTGGCTCTGCGGGGTGGTTGTCCCCGTCTGTCGCCGTTTCGTCCCCTAGCTCTCCCACGGGCCTCCGGCTGGCCAATGGCTCGGAACCTCGGCGTCCCCCGATATCGCTGCCACAAGCGGTCGAACGAACTCAAGGAACCGCGCTGCGGCTTCATGCAGTTCGATTCGGATCCGTGCCCGCTTGTTCTTCAGCATCGTCGCCCACTCCCGTCGCTGCACCTTATCCAGTCCAAGTAGCTTCGGCATCTCATCCAGCGCGTCGAAGTCGACCTCTCGACCGCGATTCTCGACGGTTGCTCCGACGGCCGCGACCAGTTGCGGTCCGTCGAACGATCGTTCGCTGGCCAAGGCGACTACGTCGAAGAGGTCTTTCATCCGATGCTGAAGGTCTGGCGTCATTTTCATGACGGTCTCGACCTTCTCTGCGATGACCGTCTCGGCCGGATAGGTCTTGAGTCGGGCGGGCTTGTCGTCGGAGAGAAATGGTCTCAGGTCCCTGTTCTCTGCGGTGTCGCCGAACCCGATGTCGAGCTTCAGGTCACGAGACGTGTTCCCGATCCGTACCTCGATGTGGACCGTAACTCCGTCGTAGCCGTCGGCATCGTGGTCCGCCTCTTTCGCTCTTACCTTCCCGAAGGTGATGCCGTCGTCCAAGTCTATCGCGATCACCTGCTCGAAACTCTGTCTAACGTGACCGGGGTCTGGTGGGGATTTCGTTCGATGAAGGTCGCTGTCGCGTGTGAATCGAAAGGGTTCGTCGACGAGGTTCGCGACCAGCACACCTCCTTTCAGGATGAACTTCTTCCCTTCTGCGGACTTGCCGAGTCGAGCGAGTAATCCGTACATCAAATGCTGCTCGATTGCGTCGACGCGTGAGAGCTTCAGTTCCTTCCCACGATTGGCGATCCTCTGAACGACGGAGGTTTCCTTGGCGCTGGGTTTTCGCCGAGGGCTCATAGACGAAGTCCTTGGGCAACTGGGCCAACCCTCGACCAGACCCGGAGCTTGCGGCCGAGGCGCGCGAACTTCGAGTACGTGAAGTCAGGTTCCCGCATACGGCGTTTCAGCGCGACCAGCGCGTACTCCGATGGAATCTTGGTCCTGTACTTCCACAGGTCGAGCACCGTCCTGTCTCGACCCGTGATGCGAACCCGGCTCCCGTGAACGTAGATCGCGTCGATTCCGTTTGCCGTGTCAGAGTCCGAATCAAGAAGGTCGGGCCGAACCTCGACGGCATGAAGAGGGACCTCCCAGCTCCGTGGTCGTGTGGACTTCCTCGGTACCGCGAGCCAGATGCCACGAGCGAAAGCGTCAGTCAGATCGTAGTACACGGCAGCCGTGAGTAGGCAGATGACCGCGTTCTCATAGCGGAGCGACCAACCCGCTGCCTCAGCGAGAGGATGCCAGCTCGCGTCTGCTGGGAGGTAGACCGCGGGAGCAACCCGTTCCAGCCGGTTGGCCTTGACCAACCGGTGGGCTTCCTGATGGGACATCTCGCCTATCTGGATGAACTCCGCCTCGGTGGTTTTTGTGAGAGTCACGGTCTGGCTAATGGAGAGTTGGTCGAAACACCTGCCGGGGGAGACATATTGACGACATTTTAGAAAGTGTCGGCAATATGTTCCAAGAAAGAAGATGACGACACTTCAGAAAGTGTCGACAATATCTCGCGACACTCCTCTCCAAGACAGAGCAGTCCCCGAGCGACAACCAGTCGCCGTTCTGGGCCGCTCCGGGCCGTCGATGGCCACCCCATCGTCCCTACGACGCAGGGGGTCGTCCCGTAACGCCCTGAAATCGTTGAGAACGATGCGGCAGACTCAGACGTTGAACGGGAAGTTGGGGCGTAAGTGCTTGTATTTGTTAGTAGTGGTGCGGCAGATGTGGGTTCTGTACCCGGTTTACGACCAGCGCGATCCATCGCCGAGACTCAACCCACGTCACCGATCTCTGTCCCCTCGCGGAGCCGCGCGAGATAGGCTTCGTAGGTGTAGACTCGATCACGCTTCTTGCCGGTGACTTCGACCAGGACGCCGGCTGCTTCGAGCGCCTCGATCGCCCGGCCGGCGGTCGGCTTGGTCGTCTGCATCGACTCCACCACCCACCGCATGTCGACGATTGGACGCTGCGGTAGACGTTCGAAGAGTTGAACCGCCAGCAAGTTCGTCCCGCCACCATGGATGACCCGGTGTCGGTCTGCGCTCACGAGCGCAAAGACATCGCGCGCCGTGCCCACTGCCTCTTCCGCGATGGTGGCTACGCCGTCGAGGAAGAAGTCGATCCAGCCCTCCCAATCGCCTCCGGTTCGCACTTCGTTCAGGCGTCTGTAGTACTCTCCACGATGTCGCTTGAAGAAGAGGCTCAGGTACAAGAGCGGCCGGGTGAGGAGTCCCCAGTGCTCAAGAAGCAGCGTCACCAACAGGCGCCCGACACGTCCGTTCCCGTCCAGGTATGGGTGAATCGTCTCAAACTGGGCGTGAAGCAAGCCGGCACGCACCAGCGGAGACAGGTCATCAGCCGAGTGCATGTAGCGCTCGAAGTCCGACAGCAGCTCGGGGAGCAAGTGGGGTGGCGGAGGCACGTATGCAGCGTTGCCGGGTCGACTTCCCCCGACCCAGTTCTGGCTGCGCCGGACCTCTCCGGGCATCTTGGTCTCGCCACGCGCGCCTCGAAGGAGCACGCGGTGGGTGTCATTGAGCAGGCGAGCCGAGAGCGGTAGCCCCTTCGGATCCGCGAGCTCTGCGCGGGCGAATGTCAGCGCATCGAGGTAGTTGCAGACCTCCTCGATGTCCGCGCTGGGTGGCGGCGGATCAGACTTCGCCTCGTAGTTCAGCAGGTCGATCAGCGTCGCCTGAGTACCCTCGATCTGCGACGAGACCACCGCCTCTTTACGGACGAATGCGTACACGAACCAGTCGAGAGACGGCACCATCTCTCCAGCCAACTCGAGGCGGGTCAGCGCCTGCTCCGCAACTCTGACCCTCTCAGCAAGGTTACCTTCGACGAGCAGCGCCGGTCGTTCCGGCGGAAGCGCGTGCGGTACGAACGCGCGCACCCGTTCGCCTCCCGCCGCGGTGTCCTCGTACCGCCCAGTCTCTCGGTTCGCCATCGTGCACCCACTGGTAAGGACTGCGTTCCGCCATCATCATGACAGGAACGAATTCTTTACCACGCAGGGGGACAAGTCAAGCCATCGTTACCAGTGTTCTCCGGTGCGACACCCTGAGCCGTCATGACACGTCCTGACACAACCTCAGACGTTGAACGGGAAGTCGGGGTGTAAGTGTCCGTAATCATTGATGGTGGGTCGGCGGGTATCGGTTCTGTACCCGGCTGTGTACCCGGTTCCGGCTGAGCTGCGGTGAGGCGTATCGGCTTGGAAATGGGTCGCCTGGGCGGACCGGGGATCTTCCCCGACGATTCGCGATTGGCGGCAATGAGATCGGTGGCTGGCCTCGGCGACGAGCGACGCTCCTGAGGGTCGCTATCGCCGGAGGAGAGGCCCCGGTCCATTCTTCAGGTCAACGACGTCAGCGACGTGACGAACTCATCTCGAAACAACGCCATCGTGTGGGTCGTTTCGGCATCCCAGCCGGCGGCCTCGGCGACGGCGTGCATCGGCCACTCTCGGAGCAACCAGGCCAGCGTGAGAACCGAGAAACCGCTATCGCGACCCGGCGCCCCCTCCAGAGCCTTATCGAGGTCCTGCCCCGCCCCGATAAGCGCCCGCACGTCCTGGAGGTCCCGTCCCTCTTGCCTCGAGAGAAGCGCGCAGAGTTTGTCGATGAGAAGGTCCGCCGGTGGTGGCGCCAGCACGGGAACGCCATAGATGGTTGCCTCCTCGAACGCGCGCCGCGCGGGCTCCGCGATCAGGTCGACGACCGTGGATGCGGTTCCGTCGGACACGCGAATGCGGACGAATGCCGGCGAGGTCACCAACCGCTCAACTGTCAGACCGTCGCCCACAATTGTGCGCTCAACGTCGTTCGTTCGTGGCCCCAGCGCGACCGCAGGGGACCACATCAGATCCAAGTCGTGGGTCGTCCTGTGCGAGACGACAGTGCCAACGATCGCTCCACCGCCGAAAAGAATCGGACGGTCGGGCAGGTTGTTCATGAGTCCCAGGATGCGAAGCTGAATGCTAGCGAGCATCGGGTTCCGGAAGGTAGCCCCAGACACCAAGCAGCCACGTCCAGAACTCCCGCTTCCGCCCTAGAAAAGGGGCGACCTTCTGCCAGTCAAACGCGATTTGATCGGCGTCGACGAACAAGAACACGTCGTCCGGCCGCGCATCGCGCATCAAGCGTCCGAGAAAGCGGACCCGCACGTCCGGGTCCGGATTCCGCAACCCGTCCTCGACCTCTTCCAGTGTGATTCGCTGGTCCCAAACGAAGTATGGCTGCCCCGTGGAGTCCGTGATTTTGTCGGACGGAGTTTGGTTGAGGATGAGCATCGCACACAGCGAGACGAAGGGACTGGCAGCGTACGGCGGGTCGAGGATTGTCGCAAGTCGTCCTGCGACAACTGGGTCCGTACGATGCAGCACGCGTGGATCTTAAGCCGAGGCGATCTGCGCCGCGAACTGCGGAGTTCAGGGTTCGAGTCGTCCCGAGTCGTCACAATCATCTGGGCGGGTCTCGAAGACTCATGCGACATCTTCGAACGAAGATCGAAGAACGTAAGCAACACCGCTGCCGAACCGACGACGACATTCATGTATCCCTTCTGAAGCCCCAATTGGACATGAACAAGACGCTCGCCGCACTGACCCTACTCCTCGCCCTCGCGATCACTGGATGCGAGGATGACCTCCACTTCGATTGGAACACCTCGGCCCCCTCGTCGGACGCCGGGGCCGCGCCGAGCTCGTCTCCCGCCGGCCCCGGCGATGCTCTTGGCAATGCCGAAACTTCGCATGCCGCCCCAGATGTGCTCCCCGAGCGGTTCGTTGACGCGCCGATTGGCGTCGTCTGGCATCGCGAAGATGGGCATGATGCGCAGTCCGTCACAGATTGCCCTACGCGCGGTGGTTGTTCGCTGGGAATCCTTACTCTGCGCCACGATGGAACCTATTTGTATGAGTCGCGCTACATTCGCTGGACCCGCTCGGGAGAGCTACTTGGAGCTATCGGCTTTCAGGACCGCGGTGCCTGGCTCTTCACCGCCGGCGAGCTGACGGCGATTAGTTCGACCGACCACAGCCTGGTCACCGATGTGGAGTGGGACTCGTCACGCATCTGGTTCGGGAACATGTTTGGGGTGACCGGTGGGGCGGCCAACGAAGTTGCCGGGATCGTTGAGGACATCGAGGACCAGGCCCCTTCGGCGCTCGCCTTCTTCGACAGCTGGTAGCCACGCCCGGGTTCGAACGAACCACTAGTCCATACCAACGGCCGCCCAGCCCCGGACGGTCGTTCCCATCTTTGAGTTCCACGAACTGAAAGTGGTTCGCGTGAACGAAACGCAGACTCGGCCCCGGAAACTCAGAGCTCGCGGCACCCGGCACAGCCCGCGATCCGTGCGCGGGACGGTGGCAGGTCTTGGAAGTTGTCGTTGAGTTCTGGCTCAGCCATCGCCAGGTCGCCGCCAACTGATCGGCATGTCGGCGCGGTCGTAGTCGGGAATCGAGCGGCCGCTCAAGACCCGTGTGTCGCGCGTGTTGCGCCATACCTAGGGGACGCGCTGGCTGGCCGTCTCCGCACTGGCCTCCGGCGATTTCTCTCCGAGATGTGCCGAGATGGTCCACTTCTGTCGCGCAGCGGCCCGAATCCCTCGAGCGTTGTTCATGGCCGCATCATGACAGAATTGACCGGATCGAGCCTGATCATCACCACGGGCCGCCATGCCGAGGGGGCGCGACGCAATGACACGTAGTGAGGCCCAATGACACGTCATGAGACAACGTCAAACGTTGAACAAGAAGTTAGGCACCCGCGTGGTTTCTGGGCCTGCGGGGTGTTTGTCCCCGTTTGTCGCCGTTTCGTGTGGAGCAACTGATTCTCCTCGCAATTGCGGCGCTACCGCCCCGGATCCCCAATCACCGGGAACGTCCGGAGCACACCGTCGAGTGCATCGATGAGTCGCGGAAGATCCGTCTGGTCGATGGAGATGCCCTCTCCGAAGTGAAGCGAGTTCGCGATGCCGGCGTTGTCGCGCACCTTGATTGTGGCAGCGACGTGTCCCTTCCCGTCCCCGACCAACCGAACCTCCGCCCACCCCTCCAGCGACGCGAAGACTGCCTCGCCCCGAAGCGTGTCGTGTAGGACTCCAAGCTCCGAACGAAAACTCGCGAACTCGTCCGTTCGAAGGAGCGCTTCCTGCTTCCCCTGAAACGCACCAGCGCGCAGTTCGAGCTTCACCCGTAGCCAATTGCCATCCCAGTAGTCGGTGGCCGTTGGGTACGCGCGCCAGATTGGGGTCAACGTCAGGTGATCCGCACCAGTCGAACCGATCGTCACGTGCTCTACTTCGTTTCGCATGCCCTTGCGTCGCTATATCGTCAGCGCGAGCGGTTCGACAGTCCGCTTAGGCTTGTTTGTCGCAAGGTCGTAGGCCGTCTGGAGGTTCGTCCAGAACTCCGGCGTCGTTCCGAGCGCCTGCGCGAAGAGCCATGCGGTCTGCGGCGTTACCCCGCGCTTACCACGCACGACTTGATTCACGCGCTGCAAGGGCACTCCGAGGTGGGCTGCGAACGCGACCTGTGTGACCTCGGCGGGCTTCAAGAATTCCTCCAGCAGAACTTCGCCGGGGTGTGTTGGGATTCGATTCTCTGGAGTCATGCTGAGTCCATCAGTGGTAGTCGACGATCTGGACATCGGTTGCGCGGTCATCTGACCAAGCGAAGACGATGCGCCACTGGCCATTAATCCGAATGCTGAACGATCCAGCGAGATCACCGCGCAAGGCTTCCAGCCGATTACCGGGTGGCACCCGGAGGTCGTCGAGCCTGTGAGCGGCGTTGATCATGTCGAGCTTTCGGAGGGCGATGCGGACGAGGTCTTGAGGGAACGACCGCGCCCGTTTCGTCGACCGACCGTGGAAGATGTCTTCCGTCCGCTTGTCGCCGAAGGATGCGATCATGAGGCGAGCTTACTCATTACACGAGTACCGGGCAACCGTGATTATCTCGGATCGGACGATGATTCTGTCGCCGTTCTGGGCGGCTCCGGGCCACCGATGGCTACCCTATCCCACCTCCAGTGTCCGCCGCCGTGCTCTAACCTACTGAAATCGTTGAAATCGACTTCGGAGGTTCAGACGTTGAACAAGAAGTTGGGGCGTAAGTGGTTGAAATTATTGATGGTGGATCAGCGGGTGTGAGTTTTGTACCCGGCTGTGTACCCGGTTTCGGATGAGCTGCAATTCGCGGTTCAGTTGCCACTCGCGAATGTCGTTCGCGGGCTAGATTGGTACCGGCCGGCGATCACGGGGGCCGCGATTGGATCGAAGAGAGGCGTCCGTGGCCTGAAGCGTCGCCCGCACGCTAGGCCCGGCTGCAAGAGCGGGCTACGCAACAACGTCCGCGAGTCGTCGACCACGCTCATGTGGGCGATACGTGCACAACCGCGCCCTCGTGCCTCTATGTGCCGCGGGCGCCGCAGGAGACGCTGCTCTACGAGGTTCTACAAAACCACCTGGAGTCGTTCCTCACGCAGGCGTCCGCCGAAGGCCGCACGCTTCCCGTGTTCGTCATCGCAGAACTTCGCAGTTTCCTTCGGTGCGGCGTGCACGCGTACGGTTTCAGCCGCTTACGTTGTGCCGCGTGCCGGCACGAGTTTGCGGTCCCGTTCTCCTGCAAAGGCCGCGGGTTTTGCCCCTCGTGTTCTGGCCGCCACATGGCGGCGACGGCTGCCCACCTCGTCGACCACGTCCTGCCGGACGTTCCGTACCGACAATGGGTGCTGACGCTCCCGTTCGAGCTGCGTATGTCAGCCGCCTACGACCCGGAGCTGTGTTCCTCTCTACTTCGCTCGTACGTCCACCAAGTCCGGCGGTGGACCCTGCAGCAAGCGCGTGCGCTCGGTGTGGAGCGGCCGCTTTGGGGGGGCCTGACGGTCACACAACGCTTCGGGTCAGACCTACGGTTGAATCCCCACTTTCACACCGCGACCCCCGACGGCGTGTTCGCGTTGAACGCAGCCGGAGACTCCGTCGAGTTCGTCCGAGTCCCCGTACCAACCACCGAGGACGTCGCCGAGATCGTCGGCCGAGTACGTCGGTATTCGGTTCGTGTGCTTCGTCGCCGAGGGCTCCTCGACGACGAAGCACACGGCGGCCTCTGCGAGTCCGTCGTCTCGGCCGATGACGCAGCGCTCGGCCAGTGCTACGGCGGGGCGCTGACCGGTCGCGCGGCTTTTGGCCCGACCGCGGGGCGCCCGGCGGGCCGGTTGGGGCGCCTGCTGCGTTCGACACCCCCGCAAGAGCTTGGCCCGCGCTGTGCGCGCTCGCACGGGTTCAACCTTCACGCGAATGTCACGGTTCGCGGAGGCGATCGTGACGGCCTCGAACGCCTCTGCCGATACTTGACCCGCCCCCCGATCTCCCACGAGCGTCTCGAGCGTCTCGATGACGACCACATCGGACTCCAGCTCAAGAGGCCGTACAGCGACGGTACGACACACATCGCTCTGACTCACTTCGAGCTCATCGAGCGACTCTGCGCGCTCGTGCCGCGCCCGGGCACACACCGGGTGAGGTACCACGGGGTGTTCGCGTCGGCGTCACCGCATCGCCGTCTCGTGGTGCCTGTGCCGCCGGACGTCGGGAGTGGTGACCCTGACGGCCCCGACTCCTTCGCAGGCCAAGAACTCGGCTCAGACTCCCTCGTGAGCAAGCGCCGTAGGATTCGCCGCCTGCTGTGGGCCGAGCTGCTCAAACGGACCTTCGGGGTCGACCCCAAGGAATGTCCCGACTGTGGCGGCCAGATGAAGATGATCGCGACCATCATGCGTGCCGATGCGGTGATCGCGATCCTGGACGCGCAAGGTCTCCCGACCGCCGCGCCCTTCATCCGGTCGTGCCGTGGGCCACCCAGCGGTGAGCTGTTCGAAGTCTGGTGGACGTGAGAACCCAAACGCCAGGACAAGGGATGAGTCGGCCGGCCGACGCGTGAAGTGCGTGGGGTAGGGGCCGGTGCGTCCTGCGAGCGTGAACGATGCGTCTACGGGTGTAGAACCGCAGCACGGCGGGTAGATCTCGTGGTCTGCTTGATCTTCCTATGCTCGCAGAGCAACCGACAAGCGGGCGCGAGCACGGCGCGTAGTGTGCGAATACGCCCACGGGCACTCAGAGAACGACGGCAGTCTCCTCGAACTCTGAGTCGAGGAGAACCGAGACGCCCCACCTTCTGCTCTGAGCCCTGGGCCGCGCTCGAAGCGCGCGACGACCAGGTCTCTCCATGGTGAGAGGGCGCCTAGCTGGCCCTCTCTAGCTAGCTCAACACCAGCTCGCGCGGCTCAATCGTAGAACGTCAGCTCGCAGGAGTTGTTCGAGTACTGGCTCCATCCCATCCAGTGCAGGCCGACGCTTGTGTCGTTCCGAAGGACGGTCCACGGCCGGTACTCATGATCCGTCAGGTAACACGCCCACACGTTGATGATGTGCGTGTTCGCGCCGTCGTTGTCCCAGGCCTCGAGGTCGCTGCCATAGTAGTCACGGCGCCACTTGTGGCGACCGCTCTGCGCGACCGGGTCATAGTAGAAGCGCATCTCGCGGCTCGCTCCCCATGTCGTGTCGTTGCTCCAATCGTGCATGGTGATGACGATTCGGCAGCCCTCGCGGTCACCGCAGTACTCAAGCAGTACGTCGTGCGGGATCGGGCGCGTGTACCCACGGTACGCGACCGTGTTGACGAAGTGATAGGGCTCCGCCGTGTAGGCGCGCTGACTGATCACGCCGTCGCGGTTCTCGATCATCATCGACGAATGCGCCGAGTCGTAGGCGTGCCCGGGGCGGAGGCGGAAGCCGCCGTCGACGTTCACGTAGACCGCGTCGCCGTTCTGGTTGGGGCGGAACGCGATTAACATCCAGTTTCCGTCACGCATTCCCGCCGTGCCCACGCCCGAGTTGTAGCTGTCGACGCGGTAGTTGGCGGCGACCGAGTAGGGGGAGGTCGTGCCATCGTCGAGCCGGTACCAGAGGCCCTGCCAATTGCCGATCGGGATGCCGGCGCCGTCGACCGTGCTCGCCACTGCGCCAGCGAAGTTCCGGATCTGCGTCCCGACGGGAGGCATCTCCAAGATGAGTTGGCTGTGCGAATTCAAGTCATAGTGAACGTCGCCGATCGCGCGGATGTGATGGCCAGCTGGCCACTGAAGCCGGTGGTTGGTCGACCATGTGATCGGGGCGCCGGTGGCGATCAGGTTGCTGAACTGGCGTTGCGTCATCTCGCGTAGCGGGTCGTCGGCGTAGCCACAGACGACGGCACCCGTGCCATCGATGGAGCGGATGGCCTGGCCCGCGCCACATGCGCCCGAAACCCGACGCTGCACAACACCGAGGTCGGCGCTGAGAGTGACCGTGCCGCCGGTGCCGCCGCCGGTGAGGCCAGTGCCTGCCGTGACGCCTGTAATCGTGCCACCGCTGGCGTGGTCTGCGACGTTCCCGCAGGTGACCGTGCCGTTGGCGGCGATCGCCTGGATGTACTGACCGGCGGCGCAGGCGCTCGTGAGCACCCGCTGCACGTTGGCGGCGGCGGAGAATGTCGTGCCGCTGAGCGTGATGCCGTCGCCGGAGCTGTAGGTGGTGTTGTTGTCAGCGGGCGTGCCGCAGATGATGTTCCCGGCCGCATCGATCGACTGCGCGAAGGTGTTACCTGCGCAAGCCGTCCCATCGATGCGCTGCTGAATCGTCCCGTCGACCGCGAGGGTCGTACCGGAGAGGGAGAGCCCAGCCCCTGCGCTGTAGGTCGTGTTGTCGCGGGCGGCGCAGGTGACCGTGCCGTCTGGGTCGATCGCTTGGATGCCGTAGGTGCAGGTGTTGCCGAGGACTCGCTGCACGGTGTTGTCGACCGACACCACATGCGTCGTGCCGTTGATGTCGATTCCGCTGCCGCCGCTCAGATTCTGCCCGTCGTCAGCCTCGCATACGACGGTGCCGTCGCGGTTGATCGCGCGCATGGCGTAGCCCGGGTCACAGGTGCCGCCGATACGGCGCTGAGTGACGAGGTCGTCGATGCCGAATTCATTCGAGCCGTCCATCGTCAGGCCACCGCCGGTCGCGGCATCGTACGTGCCGCCAGCCGAGTCAGCCTGGCAGGTGACCGTACCGTCCGCCGAGATCGCGCGCAGGTACTCGCCGGGTGCGCATGCCCCGCTAAGGGTGCGCTGCACGGTTCCGTCGACCGCGAAGTCGTTGGAGCCGTCGAGGGTCAAGCCGCCGCCAGTCGCGGTGCCGTAGGCGGTGCCTGCCGGGTGGGTACACTCCCAAGCCACGCCACTCCAAATCCACGTGGCCCCCGCTGCGCAGCCGCTACTGTCGAGCGAGAGCACGCCGCCAATGGGGCCCCGAAGAGGTAGCACCGAGCTCACCGAAGTGTCGTCATCCCCGTCTGCCAGCTCTGCCGGCACACCACGGACGTCAGCCCAATCCACACCGCCGGAGTTGGCGGCATATGCGGCATAGGCCGTGACGCCAAATTCGGTGCGCGGGGTCATCGGCACTTCGCCGTCGACTTGCAGCTCAAGGTACGCCCTTGTGCCGTCGAAGACGCCCAGGTCCATCGCTGCCGCCGTGCCGAGATAGTGTACGAAGTGACCTTCGTTCACGGTCAAGACGACGCCCGTTTCCTCAAAGAGGAGAGGCGACAACGAGGTCGCGTGGCCGTAAATGCGGAAATCGATCGTCACCGCGCCGTCCACAACAGAGCCACTGCTGCTGGTGAGGTAGCCCTGGATCGGAACGAGGTTGACCTGTGCGTTGGCGCCGCTTGGCCCTAGGAGGGACAACAAGAGCGCTACTGCGCTCGCCACTGCTAGCCGCATTATTTTGCTCGAAAATGGGGAGGGATGCCTCTAGGCTAGCGGCAAAGACACAGCATGAAAACCCAATAACTTTCCTGAAACGCCGGGCGCGATCACGTTTCACTTGGGCGCCGTGTGTGCAGACCCCATCAACGCAAGTGAACATGCACAATCGCCTTTGGACACGCCGGACCCTATGCACACTGCTCACAGTGTTCACCTTCGCTTGTTCGGGCGAGGCACCCGGGGTCCAGTGTGACTCACCGTGTGTGACTCCTCCGGCGGATTTGTGTGTCGATGGCACGTTCACCGAGTACTCGTTCCTGGGCACCTGCGTCGAAGGAGAGTGCACCTATGACGCGGAGGCGACTCAATGCGACGCCGGTTGTGGCGATGGCGAGTGCGCGGCGGTCGCTGACCCCTGCGACGGCGTCGCTTGCGACGCTCCTGACGCCTTTTGCGACGGGGACTTTGCCGTCTCGGTCGACGTCGCTGGCACCTGCGTCGACGGCACCTGCGAGTTTGTTGAAGAGCGAGAAGACTGTGGCGCGTCGGGCGACATCTGCGACGGCGGTCGCTGCGTCGACCCGTGCCGAGGTGTGCGCTGCGACGACCCCCCAGCCACTCTGTGTGACGCCGATGAACGGGTCTCATTCGGCGAGGGCCAGTGCATGGCCGGCGAGTGCGAGTACCCCGAAGAACGCGAAGACTGCACCGGTGCACTGGGCGACGGCTTCTGCGAAGCTGGCGAGTGCGAAGTCCCCGACCGCTGCGAAGGCGTCGTCTGCGATCCCCCCCCTCCTTACTGCGACGACGGAGGCCGCTTGGTGACTTCCACGAGCAGCTGCGACGCCAACACCGGCGAGTGCGCGGTCCGTGAGGGTCTCGAGTTCTGTCGGCCCGACGAGTTCTGTGTGGCTGACGCCTGCGTCGCCGACCCGTGCTTCGAGGTCTTGTGCGACTCTCCGCCCAGCGCAAGCTGCGACGGCTACGACGCACTCGCGTATCTCGCCGTCGGGGTTTGTGAGGAGGGAGTCTGCGCCTACGCCCTGGATGAGGCCCGCGATTGTTCGGCCGACGGGCTATGGTGCGCCGACGGCACATGCGTCGACGTCGACCCATGCGACACGATTACCTGCGACGAGCCACCACCGGCGTTCTGCGACGGCGACACTTCGATGCTGGGCACCGGCGGACGCTGCGCTGGAAATGGCGAGTGTCGCTATGACTCAGTCCCTGTGAACTGCGCCCTCGGAGGGCAGGTCTGTTTCGAAGGCGAGTGCGTCGACCCCACTCCATGCGCCGATGTTTGCACCGATCCGCCGGCGGTGAGCTGCGAAGGTGATCTTCGCGTGGAGTCCGGCGAGGCCCTCAGCTGCGACGGCGCCTGTGAGTACGAGCGCATCGAGACCGATTGCCGCGAGACAGGCGACTACTGTGTCGAAGGTACGTGTGTGGAGGGAGACCCCTGTGAGTCCGTCACCTGTGACGAGGCTCTGCCCAACGAATGCTCCGGCAACTTCGTCCTTCGTTTCGACCCGACCGGCGTCTGTGGCCCAGGTGGCATCTGTGACTATCGGTCCGTACGCCTGGACTGCGCCGCTGGCGGCGGAGAGTGCGTTGAGGGCGCCTGCGTGTTCCCTGATCCCTGTGACATTCTCGCGTGTGACACGCCGCCCGCCAATCGCTGCGACGGCCTCTCGCTTGTGCGCTATCCAGCAGGAGGAACCTGTGCTGACCGCGAGTGCGGCTACGAGGAAGAGACCATCGACTGTGCCGACGAGGTGCCCGATGGCTTCTGCTCTGCCGGCGCGTGCGTGAGCGCGGACCCCTGCTTCGACGTCCCGTGCGACACCCCGCCTGTGCCGGTCTGCGATGGCCTCCGCGTGCTGACGTTTGTTGAGACCGGGACCTGCTTGCGTGGCGATTGCAACTACGGAGTCGGGGGCGAAGAGGACTGCAGCGCCGTCGAGGGCGGCATCTGCGCGGACGGGGCATGCTCCTCCACCGACCCCTGCTTCGACGTCGCTTGCGATGCGGCGCCAACGAGCGTCTGCCGGGGCAACAGCCGGGTCGACTTCGCTCCTCCCGGCGCGTGCGTCGGCGGCCTCTGCGAGTGGGAAGAGTCCAGCACGGATTGCGGCACGTCGTTCTGCTCGGGAGGCGTTTGCGGCGGAGCTGGCCCCTGCGCAGGCGTGGAGTGTTTCGATCCACCGGCTAACCGGTGCGACGGCGACACGCTCGTATGGTCCAGCACCAACGGATCCTGCGACCTGGGGTTCTGTGACTACGAGGAGAACCGCGTCGACTGCGCCGCCTCCGGCACCTTCTGCAACGCTGGCGCGTGCTCGCCGCTGGACCCATGCGACGGCCTCAGCTGCGACGTCGCACCGCTCCCTGACTGCCGGGGCGACTCCGTGGTGGCCTACGAGGCGCCCGGTGTTTGCTCGGGCGGCGACTGCTTCTTCACCAACACGGTTGAGAACTGCAGCGAAGCGGGCGGCACCTGCGTCGACGGCTCGTGCGCCTCGATCGACCTGTGTGATGGGGTCAGCTGTGACGTCCCGGCCGTCTCGATGTGTGACCGAAACACTGCGGTCTCGTTCGCCGCGCCTGGCGTGTGCGCCGAAGGGGTGTGCGAGTGGGTTGAGACTCGAGTGGACTGCCTCGCCGACGGCCGATTCTGTAGCGATGGTAACTGCCAAGAGCTTGACCCATGCGACACCGTCGCCTGCAACGAGCCGCCGCCTTCAGTGTGCGAGGGCTCGGTCGCCCTCGACTTCGGGTTCCCTGGGACCTGCGCCGCTGGCACCTGTGACTACGAGGAGCGCCGTACAGATTGCGCGCTCAGCGGCGACGTCTGTCAAGACGGCCTCTGCGTCGCTGACACCGTCTGCTTAGGTGTCATCTGCGACGCTCCAGAGCGTTCCAGCTGCGAAGACCGCCTCGCGATCCAGGTCTTAAGCCCGGGAGAGTGCGCGGCAGGCTCTTGTAGCTACGATGTTGACGTCGTCGACTGCGCTGCCACGGGCGAATGGTGCAGTGATGGCCTCTGTGTGGCGACCGACCCATGCATCGGGCTCGATTGCTCATTGCTCTTAGCGCCGAGCTGCGACGGCAACATGGCGTTGACGTATCCGGGCGGAGGCAGCTGCGTCGCGGGGGTGTGCGAGGAGAACCCCTCGCCAGTGGATTGCGGGGAGGCCGGCCAGTTCTGCGTGGATGGCGCCTGTGTCGACGACGACCCGTGCGACGGCGTGAGCTGCGACGCTCCGAGCCCCTATTGCGAAGGGTTGAGCGCGGTTACTGTGCCGGCTGCGGGAACCTGTGAGCTAGGCTCGTGTTCCTACCTGCGGACGACCGTGGATTGCGGTGCGCTCGGGCAGATCTGTGAGGCAGGAACGTGCGTACCTGGCGACGTCTGCGCCGAACTCAACTGCACGATTCCGCCCAACTCGACCTGCGATGGAGACACCCGAGTAGCGTTCACGGATCCGGCCTCCTGCTCGGACGACGCGTGCGTGTGGACGGAAACCCGAACCGATTGCCTCGCGCTCGATCGTTTCTGCAGCGACGGTACGTGTGTCGGTTTCGACCCCTGCGACGGCGTCAGCTGTGACGTAGCTCCGGACGCGGAGTGCCGCGACGGCGTCGCCGTCACGTGGTCCGGTGGCAGCTGTGCCGCTGGCGCCTGTTCGTTCGACGCAAGCGAGACGGACTGCACCGCCACCGGCCAGTTCTGCGAAGACGGCGCCTGTGTCGCCGCCGACCCGTGCGTGGGTGTCGTCTGTACGACGCCCCCTGAGGCCAGCTGCGCTGGCGATGACGTCGTCACCGGGGTGTCGCCTGGCACCTGTGTGGATGGAGTCTGCGACTATGCGCAGGCGCTGACGCTCTGCAGCGAGGTCGACGAGGTCTGCTTCGAGGGCGCTTGTGGCCCCGACCTGTGTGAGGGCGTGTCCTGCCCTGGCACTCCCGCGCCCAGCTGCGACGGCGATGTCGCGGTCGTTCCCCTCGCAGACCCCTGCGAGGGTGGAGCGTGCACGTACCCGACGACGCGCGTCAACTGTCGCTCATTCGGGTTCCAGTGTGTTCTCGGCGCCTGTCTTCCGGCCGACCCCTGCGACCTTCTGCGCTGCGATACGCCGCCGGACTCACGCTGCTTGGACATCGACGAGCTCGTAGAACACGCGGCCAGTGGTACCTGCAGCGAAGGCGTGTGCGCGTATAGCCAGACGTCGCGCTTCTGCAGCGACAGTGACCAGGTCTGCATCTCGAACGCTTGCGTGCCCGACCCCTGCGACACCGTCACCTGCGATGACCCGCCACCGTCCTATTGCGCAGGCAGCGTCGTAATCTCGTCTCTCTCATCAGGCGCCTGCGAGCTCGGCGGGTGCTTCTACGAGACCGAAGTCGGGGTAGACTGCGCCGACACCGGAGAGGTCTGCGACGCCGGCGCCTGCGTGGTCCCCGACGAGTGCACCGGCGTGTTGTGCGTCTCCGCCCCGGCGGGCACGTGCGTGGGGCGACAGCGCTTGACGTATTTCCCATTTGGGAGCTGTGACGACGGCTACTGCACCTACGACGAGAGCCTCTTCGACTGTGAACCGGCGGGCCAGTGGTGCGAAGATGGCAGCTGCGTCCTCGAGGACCCATGCCTCGGTGTGGACTGCTCCGGCGCCGCTTCAGTGCCCTACTGTGAGCGCGATGTCCGCTACGTGCCGACCGGCGCGCCGGCCTGCTCGGCTGGCCTCTGCGAGTTCCCAACCCGCACAACCGAAGACTGCGCGGCCACCGGCGAGTTCTGTGTCGATGGCGAATGTGTTGCCACCGACCCGTGCATCGGGCTCGCCTGTAACACCCCGCCGTCCCCCCTCTGCGATACGATCGACGTCGTGACCTACGATCCGGACGGCTTCTGCGTTGGAGGGCTCTGCAGCTACCGTTCGCTCCGTGAGCGTTGCCCGCCAGGCAGCATGTGCGCGGGCGCCACCTGCGACGACCCGTGTCTCACCCAGGAGTGTCCGGCCCCGCCACCATTCTGCGAGGGCAACGTCTCCGTCAGTGGCCTCGCGCTCGGCGTGTGCGACCCCACGGACGGCTCTTGTTCGTACCCGCTGGCGAATCGAACGGACTGCGGCGACGACCTAGTCTGCAACGCTGGCACCTGCCGCGCCCCCGAGGATGTGATCGAGCCTGGCGACCTCGTGTTCAGCGAGATCATGCTGACCGCCGCCGGCAGCGCAGGAGGTCAGTGGATCGAACTCCGTAATCTTTCTGGGCACGACATCGCGCTCGAAGGTGTCGCGATCTCCGACCTCTCGCAGCCCACTGTCGACCCGTTCGTCTTCCCGGCTGCGACGCTCGCCGAAGCAGACGACTTTGTTGTCATCGTCTCGGCGCTTGGCGCGGCCGCAGGATCGAGCGACGCCAACTGGGGTGGCCCGGGCGTGTGGACGCTCGCCGGTGAGGGCTCCCTGGCCATCTTCGCTGGCGACACTCTCATCGGGTCCTTTGCCTACGACGCCCCGTTCGGGGCCACGGCGGGGATCGCAATGCAGGTCGACGCCGCGAGCTACGCGGACTCGAGCGATACAGCCAACTGGTGTGCGGCGACCTCCGACTACGACGGCGGGCGCTTGGGGACACCTCGCGCAGCGAACTTCTCGTGCGAATGATCTCCCGTACCCACCACCGTTCGAAAATGATGACACGAGTCGTGTTCCCGATCCTTCCGCTCGTTGCTGCGCTGCTCTTTGTCGGTTGCCAGTCCGAGGCAGAAGTGGAGTCGCCGCTCCCCGCAGTCGAAGAGGCCCCAGAGCCGGCTGCCGAGTCTCCGCTCGAGCCACCGCCGGCCCACGCCGGTGTCGTCCCGGCCCCCGCGCCTAGCGGGGCGGTCTGCGATTTCGTTCCCGCCGATCAGCCGATCGGCGGAGTTGCGTGCCCCGAAGGGTGTGTGATGGTTTTGGGTGCGCCAATCGATGAGCAGAACGGCTGCGCGCGCACTGGCGACGGCGCGGAGGTCGCGCTTGGCTGTCTGCGTTTGCCTGCGGACATCCGCCCCGGTGGCATGTGCTACCGCAGCCCGGAAGGACATGCGGTGGTCTCCACGATCACCTACCCGGCGCTGGCCGAGGCTGGCTGGACCGCGTGTGAAGACGACTACGAGTTCCGCTCCGTCGCACCTTGCCCTCCCGTCGAGGGCAAACCGTCGGGCGAGCCGACTGAGGCGACCGCCCAGTAGGAGCGCTGTGCTCGTGCTGCGGCGAGCGCCGCGGTCGGCCCAAACCCCGGCGCGGGCGCTTTACAAAGCCCGACGGCCTGTTACGCTCTCACTACGCACTCTTCCCCGGCCAAGTCATGGCGCACTACCTCGCCCGTCGATCCGTAACAGCTGTGTCCTTCGCAGCGCTCGCGCTCGCGGCCTGCGATGACGCTGGAGTCGACCCGACTCCGGAGGCTCTCGAGGAGCGTCTCGCAGTGTCCGAGGAGGAAGTGATCGTAGCGGAGCCCGCTCCGCTCTTTCATCTGACGGACTTCACCGGCACCTTCGACGCGACGACCGGCGAGCTTACGATCGTGCAGACAGATCCGGAGGATTGGGCGGTGATCGACACGGTCGAGCTGGCCGATGGGACGTTACGCACCATCCGAGAACCTCTTTGGTGCGAGATCAACATCGGCCGGGCACCCGGTCGTATCGAGATCAACACGGTGGTCGGCTCGACCTTCGACAACCCGGAAGACTGCGGGTTTGGCCCCACAGACCCGTTCTACTCTCGGTACGCAGACGACACCGGCATGTTCTGCGCGACCGTCGCAGCGTTCAGTCACGCCACCGAGCAGCTCGATGACGTGCACGCTCAACTCACGTTCGTCACGGACGGGTTCTTCGGCCACCGCTACCCCTTCGGCACTGGAGCGAACCCGGCAGCCCTGCCTGATGGCCCCGGCGTGCCGAACGACCTGATGGGACTGTGGAGCTTTGGAGACTTGGCTCCCAGCGGAGACAGCCGGGTGCAGTGGTCATTTGAGAATCCGGGAGGCTCGTTCGCATTTAGCGGCAGTCTCGTCGGAACCTTCGCCGAGTCCTGCAACGGCGTCGACGACAATTGCGATGGTCGAGTCGATGAAGGCGGCGGATGTTTCGCAGACGGCGCGATCTGCACCGACGGCTCGGACTGCATCTCGAACGTCTGCACCGACGATCGTTGCGGCCTCTCTAGCGTAGAGGGCAGTGACCTGGTCCAGGTTGGCGGAGGCGGCCCGAGCTCCAGCCCGGGTCACAACGTCGACCTCAGAATCGGCGTGCCGGTCCCCGCAGGTACCACCGAGTCGGCAGGTCACAACGTCGTGCTCGGCCCGGTTCACTGATCCTAGCTAGCCTTTCACCGTCAGTTCGACGCCGCGGTCCGCCGCGGCGCTCTTCGTTTTGGCCTAGTCGACCACGCTGACGCTGATGTCGGTGAAGGGCTGCATCGAGACGGCGGCAAAGCCGTCTCGTGCATCGGGAGAGCGCGAGATGTTCTGCACGGCATCGCCGGAGAGGAGGTCGATGACGACAATGTCGTGTGTGCAGTCGGAGCCGCCTTCGAAGCAGGCTTCAAAGGCCGGTGTTTGCAGCCGCGTGCAGACCGCTTGGTCCGTATTGCCGTAGTACGCACAGCTGCTGTCGCCGCTGGTTCCGGCGAGTCGGATCTCGCCGTACGCTAGTCCGCCGCTCGGGGCCGGGTTCTGGATTCCAATTCGAGCCGGCTGGCCGTCTGCCGCTGAGTCGAAGAGAGCCTCCGAGCCGTCGGGTCGGACCGAGAGAATCAGGCTGGTGGGGTTCGCTCCTGCGCTGACGGCCTCGGCACCCGTGCCATCGGTGTTCATCATCCAAACATCGGACGGCTCTCCCTGACCGGGAACTCCGGTGATGTACAAGACCTTGTTGGCGTCGCCGTTCCAGGCTCCCGCGCTAACGAAGCTCGTGGCCGAATCACCGTCCGTCAACTCGGTCAGCATCGTCGCGGTGCCCTCCGAAATGTCGAGTACGCCGATGTTCCAGACGCGGCTGTTTTCAACGGTGCGCGCCAAGAAGAGCATCTGGCTGCCATCAGGAGACCAGCGCGGGAAGCGGACCGAGGTGTACGCGCCCGTGTTGAGGATGTCCTCGAAGGTCCCGTCGGCCAGCGTCACGATACGAATGGCCGGGCCGGTCTCACTGGCGAGTGAATAGGCTAGGTGGGTCCCGTCCGGTGAGAATGTGGCGTACTTGGTTCCGCCGAACTCCCATGCCGAGGGCAGGGTGTAGGGCCCCAAGGTGCCATCGCCTGAGATCAAGTGGATGCGCTCGACTGGCGAGGCGGTGCCCACAACATGGTACGCGACCCAGCCAAGGTAAGGCGGGTCGCGCACAATGGTCCCTGCGTCGGCGTCGGGGTCGGTGTCCACAGCGACGTCCGCGTCCGCCTCAGTGTCGCCGTCGGCGGTGTCCGTCTCGATGTCCGCGTCGGCGGTATCGGCGGCGTCTGTCTCAACGTCAGCGTCTGCGGCGTCCGCCTCGACGTCCGCGTCGGCTTCGGTGGTGTCTGCGTCGTCCGACACGTCCGACGCGTCCGACACGTCTGTGGTGTCCTCCGTATCGATGTCGACGTCTTGGCCGGTGTCTTCTTCGCCCGTGTCCGTATCAGCCGCGTCGGCGGTGTCGTCGACTACGTCGGTATCGGTGCCTGTGCCGCCAGCCACGCAGATCCCTGGCTGTCCTGGAACGAACGAGCTGCACGACTCAACCGTGGGGTCCGGGCAATCGGCGCTGACGGTACACTCGCAGAATTCGCCGGTGGAGCAGTTGCCTTCTGGGTCCTCGGTACCGCTGCAGCCGGAGGAAGCGCCGAGCGCGAAGAGGAGACCGGCGCTACATGCGAGTCGGCGAACGTTGAACATAGGGGACCGATGCATTGAGAGATCCGTCTTCCGCCACCGCCGCGATGCGACAACGAAATGAGCGTTGGTAAGAGCCTCAAAATCTACGCGGGCCCTGGGTTTGTGTCAAACAAGCGACTGGCGACGCTTGATTATCAGCGGTCGGAATCGAGCGCGTGATCGCGCGGGGACTCGGTCGCGATCACGCCGCTCGTCGGGGAGAGAATCATCAGATTCCGCGGACTGACCTCGCGCTCGCAGAACTGGCCGACGAGTACGGGGCGTCCAGCTTCGGCCAATCGGTGCGCGCGATCGAGCACCAACCAAAGCTCGATCGGCCGGCGATAGATCGCCCGCACCATCGTCGACCCCAAGGAATGTCCCGACTGTGGCGGCCAGATGAAGATGATCGCGACCATCATGCGTGCCGACGCGGTGATCGCGATCCTGGACGCGCAAGGTCTCCCGACCGCGGCGCCCTTCATCCGGTCGTGCCGTGGGCCAGCCAGCGGTGAGCTGTTCGAAGTCTGGTGGACGTGAGAACCCAAACGCCAGGACAAGAGATGAGTCGGTCGGCCGCCGTCGAGTGCTTCAACGAAGATGGTCCGGTCGGTGAAGAGCTAACCTTGGCGGCCTCTCAGCTCGTCACCTGCGAGCTCGTCGGCGCACAAGACGACCCCATCGTTGAGTGGAGTTGGGAAGTTGTGCAGCTCGGTCGGTTCGAAATGCAGGTCACCCGGGCATCAAACGCGGTCGATATCGAGCCCGGATTCCTCGGAACAGGCGACCTCGTCGCTCGATTCGGATCGTGCACCACCGTTGGGCCAACCCTCATCGTGGGTCCGCCAGAGGCCGGGCTATTTGCCTACCTGATGTGGTCGTCCACGGCCGATTCGGATGCGCGGACCGATCTCGACCTCCACCTGCTCCGCGATCCGGTTTGTTGGTTCGATCCGGACGAAGATCTGCATCACGGAAGCGAGTCGTGGCTGGACTGGGGAACTCCGAACGATCCGGCCGGCGACGTACGCCGTGGTGTGGATGCTCGCTCCGTCCCCGGCATGGAGTTTGTTGCGGCGGATTCAATCGCTGGCGAGGAAACGTGGGTCTTTGGTGTCGAGTCTCGGGTCGAGGCCGGGACGGTCGTGTCGGCGGCCGTCTCATTCTATCTCGATGGCACCTCGCTTGCGCAAGTGGAGCGGGAGCTTACCGGTCCTGGTGTTTGGACCGTGGGTACTTTCTCCGACGAACTCACGATCTCCGACGAGATTGCGGCCGAGCCGCCGGCGTGCGGTCCAAGGCCTTGCGAGGCCACCGGTCCTGAGGTGTGCAATGGCCTTGACGACGATTGTAACGGAGCGGTCGACGAACACCCGACGACTTGCGAAAACGAGGGGGCCGCTCCGGGCTCCGTCTGCGCCTACCTGCCGGGGTTGGAAGAGTACGCGTGCGTGGAGCCCTAGCTCAACTAGAGCCCTAGCGCGCCAACGCCCCCGCCGCGCCAAAGACCCAGAGCTAGCGTTCCGCGCGTTCCAGCTCCAAAAAAGCCGGGCTCCACGGGGCATGCCCCTCCGGCGCCTTCACGCCCCGGCGAGCCGGTGGCCCGGGCGGCCCAACCACCCGATCGTGCCTACGGCTCGTCCGACGCCTCGCCCAGCGCGTCACCCAACGTGTCGCCGCTCCTGGCCGTCTTCTCACGAGCAGGCGCCCGATTCGTCCGTTGCCGTCGAGATATGGGTGGATCGTCTCAAACTGGACGTGGAGCAATCCCGCCTTCACCAGCGGCGGCAGGCCGTCAGCCCCATGGATGTAGCGCTCGAAGTCCGACAGCAGCTCGGGCAGCAAGTGCGGCGGAGGCGGCACGTATGCGGCATTACCGGGTCGACTTCCGCCGACCCAGTTCTGGCTCCGCCTTACCTCCCCCGGCATCTTGGTCTCCCCACGGGCACCTCGGAGGAGCACACGATGGGTCTCATTGAGCAGGCGAACCGAGAGCGGAAGCCCAGTGGGATCCGCAAGCTGTGCACGGGCAAAGGTTAATGCATCGAGGTAATTGCAGACCTCCTCGATGTCCCCGCTAGGCGTCGGTGGATCAGACTCCGCCTCGTAACTGAGCAGGTCGATTAGCGTCGCTTGAGTTCCTTCGATCTGTGACGAGATCACAGCCTCTTTGCGGACGAATGCGTAGACGAACCAGTCGAGAGACGGCACCATCTCTCCTGCCAACTCGAGGCGAGTCAGCGCCTGCTCCGCAACTCCGACCCGCTCAGCGAGGTTGCCCTCTATGGCCAGCGCGGGTCGCTCCGGCGGAAGTGCATGCGGCACGAAAGCGCGCACCGTTTCGCCGCCAGCCGGGGTGTCCTCGTACTGTCCAGTCTCCCGGCTCTCCATTGTGCACCCGCTAGTAAGAGCTGCGTTCCGCCATCATCCTGACAGGAACGAATCCTTTACCTGGCCAGCGCACAAGTCAAGACATCGTTACCAACGGGTCACGGTGCGACGGTATGCCCCCCCAGGACACGTCCTGAGACGAATCAGACGTTGAACGGGAAGTCGGGGTGTAAGTGTCCGTAATTATTGATGGTGTCGCGGCGGATGTGGGTTCTGTACCCGGCTGTGTACCCGGTTTCGGATGAGCTGTAGTGAGACCACCCGAGTAGGGCGCGCAAACCTACGGTCGCAGGTTCCGAATGGCCTTGCCGACGTAGAGTTGTGTCGCTCGCTCAAAACGCAGAGCGCCGGGTTGTTGAGCGACGACTAGATCTTGCTGTCGCGTTGCCTCATCTGAAAGTCCACAGTGGTCAATTTCGGGAACCGCGGTGTACTCGTGTTGCTCAATCAGACTGTCTGGACAGGTCCAGAGAGAGTCTTCGATTTCGTAGAAGTCGAGGCATGGGGCCACCTCGGAAGGTGGTTGACATAACGTCGATTCTCGGTCCTCCGCAAACCGCTCTAAACACTGAACTTCCTGCTGACATGCGTCATCGATCGCACAGCCGGACGCGCTAAGCAGCCCGGCGAGAACCTCGTCATCCGAGAGTAGGCCGTGAGGCTCCGTCGTGGCACACACCGCGAGGAGTTCATCCCGCACGCTCGCCTCTACTTCATGCCCACGACCGCCTCGGGCGACCTCTCCGTTGAGAGGCATGCAGACGATGTGCCATCGGGAGGATGCCTCAATGGCATGTCCGCCACACACCACTCACAGGTGTGCCCAGGCTGAGCACCTCAAGCGTGCTTTCGTCCCCACCAAAAGAGAGGAGTTCGTTAGCTGGAGAGACCCAGACGACTACGCCGTCGTCAGCCCCGGCGAAGAACGCGTGGTCCTCGAGGGTCGTCCACTGCCAGCCAGACTCCGGTCGTTCGAGCAGGGCTGTCGACGCGGAGCTCCGCACGAACGCACCGTCATGTTCGGGGGCGACCGTGCTCTGCCGAAACGCCGTCGGCGGAATGCCAGTTACAGGCTCGGCCGCCCACGTCCACCCCTCCGGGTTCCGTCCAACGGTATAGACGTACTCGTCATCATACGATCCTCCCCAGACCACTAGGCGCCCCGAACCCGCATGCCAGAAGACCAGCTCGGGGTCCCGCGCCGACGGGCCTGCGCCGACGGTTTCGATCGTTCGCCACTCCCATTCACCAGATGTTGGGCCGAGAGTACGCAGTTCGTTGCTCGAGGGTGAACCGCCGAACACCATGAACACGCCCTCCTCAGGGTTCCACGCCGCGCCGTGTTGCCAGAGTTCCTCGGGGCCGTCGCCGGTGACCAAGGGCCTCGTCCAGGTCCAGCGCACGCCTTCTCGACGTCCGACGACGAGCGGGGCGACATCGGATGCGGGGTCCGTTGCGTGACCGCCGAACACCACCAGCTCCTCGCGTCCGTTTAGCCAGGCCGCCGAGTGCACCACGCGGCCGACCGCCCACCCCGGAGCCGGCAGGCGCGTCCATGCCCAATCGTCGCCGGACCTCGATAGGCGCGTGAACGACGACCGCGTGTCGTGTCCGCCAACAAAGAACACCTCGTCTCCGATCGCGGTCGCCGTCCGTCCCCCGTGTGGTGCAGGGGGCGTGTCTACCGGTGTTACGTCATGCACGCGCAGACCATCTCCAACGTGAATCTCGACGACCGAGTTTTGCCGAACGCCGTGGATCTCTGGATAGGTGCGCAGTCCGGGAGTTTGCCATTTCCACCGATCAGAACCATCGCTCCGTCGGGGAGACAGGCGCATGCCGCTGAACGGAACGGGAGCAAGACTTGTTCATCGAGGTCTCCCTGCCACTCGCCCCGGTCGATCTCCGTCAATTGCATCGACTCGTTCGTCAGCCAACCCGCAAAGCCGCGGTCGTAGTCCCGCTGCCCCCCCAAGACGTGAAGTCGTTGGTCCGCGTCGTGCCAACACGCAGCGTGGTTGTAGCGGCCGGGCACCTCGCCATCGACGGGCCCTGGCACTTCGCCTCGGAGAATGATCTCTTCCCAAACGGGGTCACCAGAGCCGAAGTGCAACGCCCACACGTCGGAGAGGATTACCGAAGACCGGGCGCCCCCGTACACGAGCATGCGGTCGCGTGGAGCATCCCAGACCAGGGTGTGACCGACGCGACCGCTCGGCGCGGTATCCACGTCGATCGCGTCCCAGCGCCACCCCTCGGATGTGCGCGAAAGAGCGTGGACGTCGGACATCGGCTCGACCGACCAACGGTCCCGGTCGTGGCCGCCGTGAATCAGCATTCTCTGTCGTGATGGATCCCACACTGCCCGGTGCCCGGCGCGCCGCCGTGGCGCGGTACCGCCGATCTCTGGCCGGGACCAGTCCCACTCCGATCCCTTCCACGTGAGCACATGCGTGTCGTTGACGGTCACCCCGCCGCGGAGTCCGCCAAAGACGATCATCTCAGAGTGAGTCGTGTTCCAGACAGCGGAGTGACCACTCAGAGAGGGTGGTCCTGGGCCGGACGCAGTCGTCGTGCCCCACGCCCACTCGCCGTCCGGTTGTGCCAATGTGTAGAGGCCGGCGCGATCCAGTGTCGGGCCGGGTCCAAGAATCAGGATGCGGTGGCCCGCGCTATCGTAGACTGCGGTGTGGCTGATGCTCGGCGGCGCATAGGGTGCGTTGCAGAACGGGTCGAGCGTACAGCCCGTGCAGCCGTCGTCGTGCACGTCGTTGCCATCGTCGCATTCCTCAGCCTCGTCCAAACGGCCGTCGCCGCAACGGGGGGCCGTCGCATCATCCTCCGGCTCTGTAACTTCGCCCACCGCGTCAGCGTCCCGCTCTGTGTCCGGCTCATCCGTGTCCGGCTCATCCGCGTCAGCGTCCCGCTCTGTGTCCGGCTCATCCGTGTCCGGCTCATCCATGTCCGCGTCGTCCGCGTCGTCCGCGTCGTCCGCGTCGTCCGCGTCGTCCGCGTCGTCCGCGTCGTCCGCGTCGTCCGCGTCGTCCGCGTCGTCCGCGTCGTCCGCGTCGTCCGCGTCGTCCGCCGAAACTCCGGTCGTCTCTCCCGGCTCGACATCTTCGGCGCAGGAAGGTTCAGTCCCGTCGTCCGCGAGCACACTGGTCGCGTTACGGTCACCACCGCATCCCGCGACGGCATGGAGGACGAGGGAAAACAACAGATACAGGTGCGTCGAGCCCTTGTTCATCGCCTCTTCCAACTGAGGTCATGCCAAACCGTGAGCAAGCGCTCAGAGTCTTCTAACAATCCGGGGGATAGGAGAACGACTACCTCTCGCATTCATCGGATGCGAGGACTTCAGCGCTCTGGCTGAGGCAATCGGTGTTGTGCCTCCAACGCGCGCACAAGACCTGACCTGGAGCAGGCTCGGGGCCGCGCCAGGCCGCTCCTCTGCGTCGCTGCGAGTCGCATCAGCGCTCCGGCTGCCGCTCGAACGCTCCAAGGTCGACTGAGTCACCTACGAGGCGCGGAAGGCCATTGAGGTCTCTGTCGGCGAGCGATTCGTTGCTGCCTGCGGCGATCGCGATGTTCGAGACGTTGAACAAGAAGTTGTGGTGTAAATGCCCGCCGTAACCGGTTCTCGGGCACGCCAAGTCGTCGCTGTACCCGGTCCTGTACGCGGTTTCTGCTTGGCTGCGCGCGACCGAGGTCGGCGGCTATTCCGTCGGCGGAAGCTCATCGAGCATGGCGACATCGGCAAGGTCCTTCGGTCGCCCCGTCGCCAGCTTGTTCGTTCGGAGGGCCGCGAGGCCGATAAACGGCAGCGTGAGCTCACCGACCTCAACGGAGCACCGATCCTGCCATGCTTCGTCAAAGCTCACGCCCGAAATCGACGTGAGAAGGTCGATGCGCCGAGGCGGGAGCCCCATCTGGTACACCCAGCCAAGCTGAGTGAAGTCCTCGACCGTCGCCCCGTGCACACCGAGCGGAGCTCCGAAGTCCCGCAACGCCGCTACGACTCTCAGCGCGTTCTCCGCTGTAGCTCGAACGAGGATGTCGATATCCCCTGTTGCGCGGGCCACTCCATGGACAGCCATCGCGTGTGCGCCGACGATAACGAAGTCGACTTCCCGCTCGTCGAGCGCGTGGAGAAGATCTCGGAAATCGTCGTTGAGCTCCGGCTCAGCCATCGCAGAGCGGCCGTCGCTGAACTAGCATGTCGGAGCGGTCGTAGTCCGGCAGGGAACGGCCGCTCAATGCCCACGTGTCGAGGGTGATTTGCCACACGGATGCGACGCGTTCGCTCGCAGTGCCCGCCTGCGCCGCCGGGGATTCCTCAAGGCGGTGGGCGGACGCGGTCCAGTCCTGTCGGCGGGCGGCGGCGCGAGCTTGTCGAGCTTCGTTCATGGGCTCAGTCTAGCAGATTCGAGCCCCGGTCGCTTCCAATGAGAGTCGACCGATATAACAGCCCAAGGCCACGCGTCTTGCGGTTGGCGGAAGGCGCCCGAATGGGACCGCATGAGCCCCCATGACATGTCCTGAGACAACGTCAGACGTTGAACAAGAAGTCAGGGTGTAAGTGTCCGTAATTGTTGATGGTGGAGCAGTGCGCACGAGTTCTGTACCCGGCTGTGTACCCGGTTTCCGATGGGCTGTGGTGAGACCAAATCGGGCTGACGTGAGATGGACGGCCAGGGAACCCCAAGTCGATCAACCGCTCGGCGTCAGTCCGACCGGCTTCAACTACTCCCAGGCGCACTTGACGCGGCCTTCGATGCTCTCGCTTGCGGGGTGTGAATCTCCGGGGCCCGGATGGGTATTGGCCCAGCACCCCCGTGTTTGGGATCTCTCTAAGGTTCGTCGAGGTTGACTTCCGTTGACTGTACCCTACAGTTGGGGTTGTAGGGTACAGATGAGGAATCAGATGCCGAACAGTCCAACAGCCGTCGATACGATCGCCACCCAGATCGCCCTGCAGATTCTGCGCCGCGAACGCCTCCCGGGCGATCGCCTCCCCTCTGTTCGTTCGCTCGCGCAGCTGCACGAGGTGAACGTCTCGACCGTGCAGCGTGTCCTCGTTCGCCTGCAGGAGCAGGGCCTCATCGTCGCCCGAGATCGCAGTGGGGTCGAGGTCCTCGACCCCACCCGTGCGGGCGGATCGGCGCTTTGGCCACTCGTGATGGCAAACAGTGTCCACGACCCTGACTCGGCCGTCGAGCTGCTGAGCGACGCGCTGGCGGCTCGCCGTTTGCTCTCCATGGACGTCCTGCAGCAAGTGTCGAACCTTCCGCCCGCTTCGTACCTGCCCGCCCTGGCCGCGGCCGTAGCAGACTTCGAGACGGCAGTGGTCGCTGGAGCCGAAGACCTGGCGACTCTCTCGGCCACCGAAAGCGAGATCATCCGCATCTTGTTGGTCGCCACGCGGCGCACCGCGGTGCTGGGGATCTTCAACGACGTGGCCAAAATGCTCGCCTCCAACCGTGTGGTACTGGCGGCGATCTACGCGCAGCCAAGCATCGCGCTCTCGGCGTGGAAGATGTTCCTCGAAATCCTGACCAACGCTGGGGGCGGCGAGAGCTTTGCGTTCGTCGAGCCGATCCTCCGCGCGATCGACGACGACGTCGTCGCCGCCTTTCACCTATTGCTACAATCGGAGCCCAAATGAGCCAATCGAACGGCCTAGCCAAACACCCGTTGATCACAATGCGCTTGCGAGGTAGCCAGCGCGAAATGGGGGCTCAGCAGGGAGAGGCGCTGCGCGACCTCGAGGGCTGGCGTGAGCTCGCCGAGTTCTATCCATCGATGGCGACCCGATTGCTGACGATGGGCCTGGCGCCGAGGTTACGGCGCGGCCTGACGCCGGTCCTGCAACACTTGATGACGAGAGCGGCGCGGCGCATGTCGCGTGCGCGGAGCGCCCAGTTTCCGGAGTACGTCGAACGCACGGAGGCCCTGCTGGCCGGAGCCGGATTGTCGCCAGAGATATGTAAGTGGTGGAGCGTCATGGATGTGTTCCAGAACACGGTGAGCACCGTCGCACGCTACGACATCCTCAAGGCGAGTGGCGTCCAGATGACCGCGATCCCGGCCTGCTCGAGCTTGGCCGTTTGGGGTGACGCATCATCGGACGGCCAACTGCGCCACGCCCGGAACTTCGACTTCCCGGGCGTGGGGGTCTGGGACCAGTCGCCGGCGGTGGTGCTCTGCGATCCCGATGAGGGCCTGCGCTACGGATTCGTCACGGCGCGCGTCGTAGATGCACCCGTCACCGCCTTCAACGAGGCGGGCTTGACGGTGAGTTCCAATACGCGATTCCACCGTGACGTGAGCTACGGCGGCGCGTCTGCCGCGGACATCGGCCACGAGATCGTTCGCCGAGCTCGGACGCTCGAAGAAGCGGTCAGTATCGCCCGCGGCGTTGGGTCGGCTTCGACCTGGGGTTTCCTCGTGTCGTCGGCCCAGGAGCGGGATGCGGTCATGATCGAGATGTCCGCGTCCGAGGTGCATACCCATCGGCCCGGCGAGGGCGAGGCGTTTCTACCGTGCACCAACCGTTACAAGTCGGCGGCGCTCCAGGCCGGCGAGCTCACGACGAGCACTGCATTCGCCGTCGACTCCGATGCCCGCGAAGAACGGCTCCGCCAAGCGGTGGTCGGAGCGGGCGAGCGTGGTCTCGGCCGCGAGGACCTCGAGCGTCTGCTGGGCGACCTAGAAGACCTCGAAGCTCGCGACGGCGACGTGAAGGCGACCCGCCTCGCGGGCAACTGCATCATGTCGCCGCTCACCGTGCAGAGCGTGGTTTCCGAACCCGAACAGGGTTCCATCCGGGTGTCCGTTGGAAGCGCGCCTACCGGCCTCGGCCCGTACGTGAGCGTCCCCTGGGAGTGGGACGGAGAAGTCGGCGTCGTGTCGGAGGTGAAATCGAACACCCCTCGAGGCCCTCGCCGGGCGTGCGGCACACCGCTGGAGCCCGCGGAGCTCGCCGCGATCGAAGCGTACGTTGAGGCTGGCCGACGCCACTTCGCGAGCGTCCAGAGTTCGGGGACGCGCGAAGCGATGGAGTGCGCGGTACAGCACGCGCCGCGGGAGCCTCACTTCCGGTTTCTGGCCGCGATGCTCGCGATCGTCGAGTCGGACTTCTCGGCAGCGTGCGAGCACCTCGATCGCGCGCTCGAGGTGGAGCACGGGGTGTACCGACGCGCGTTGGTCCTGCTCTGGGCATCGCGCGTGCGGACTGTCATCTCACGCCCTGACGCGGCCGATGCGCGCGCCGAGCTGCTCGCCCTCCGCCACCCATCGATTGGCCATCTTCATGAAGCCGCCGCAAAGGAGACGCGACGCCCAAAGAGCGGGAGAGCCCTCGCGGGGATGGTCCCTGACCTCATCCTGATCAGCTGCTGAGCAGCCACGCACGCCCGGAGTATGCCGAGGCTCCTTTGCTGCCGAACGTGCAATGGACGGCCATTGTCGGCGTGCGGCGGCGCGCGCTTTTCGAGCGTCGTTCATGGGCTCAGTCCAGCAGGTCCGAGCCGCGGTCGCTTCCATTGAGGGTGGCCGCACATCACGGACGAACACTCCGCGTCGTCCGGTGGGGAGCAGACGCTAGAAGCGACGGTATGCCCCCCCATGACACGTCCTGAGACAACCTCAGACGTTGAACAAGAAGTGCACGATGTCGCCGTCCTGCATGACGTACTCTTTTCCCTCGATCCGCATCTTACCGGCAGCCTTGATCGCTGCCTCGGTCTTGTGCTCATGCAAGTCCGCTAGCGTGTAGATGTTCGCGCGGATGAAGCCCTTCTCGAAGTCGGTGTGGATCGCGCCAGCGGCCTGCGGGGCGGTGTCGCCAACATTGATTGTCCAGGCGCGGACTTCCGTCTCACCGGCCGTGAAGTAGCTCTGCAGGCCGAGCAGGTTGTAGCAGGCGCGGATCAGGATGTTCAGCGCCGGCTCCGTGAGACCGTAGGCCTCGAGCAGCTCCATCGTCTCGTCCGGGTCGAGGCCGACGAGCTCCTCCTCAATCTTGGCGCTGACGACGACGACGCCTGCGTCCTCACCTTCGGCTCGCGCCCGTACAAGTTCGACGTAGTCGTTGCCGTCTGGAAGGTCGTCTTCGCCGACGTTGCAGGCGTAGAGAATGGGCTTCACCGTCAGCAGGTGCATCTCCTTGAGAAGCTCGGCCTCGTCATCGGACTTGATCTCGAGGGCTCGAGCGGGCTTTCCGTCGGTCAGCACTGACGCCAATCTTTCGACGAACGCGAACTCGGCTCGGGCTTCCGGCTTTCCAGTCCTGGCTGCGCTCTGTGCCTTCTTCAGTCGCTTCTCGACCGAGTCGAGGTCGGCAAAGATCAGCTCCAGTTCGATGACTTCGATGTCACGAATTGGGTCGACCGAACCGTCGACATGCACGACGTTTTCGTCTTCGAAGCAGCGCACCATCATCAAAATGGCGTCCGTCTCACGGATGTTCGCAAGGAACTTGTTTCCAAGTCCTTCGCCCTTCGATGCGCCCTTCACCAAGCCTGCGATGTCGACGATATCGACCGTCGCGGGGATGAGCTTTTGCGGCGGAATGTACTTCGTAATCTCGGTCAGTCGCACATCCGGCACGGTGACAACGCCCACGTTGGGGTCGATCGTGCAGAACGGATAGTTCGCGCTCTCGGCAGCGGCCGACGCTGTCAAAGCGTTGAAGAGCGTGGATTTTCCTACGTTTGGGAGGCCTACGATGCCGACTGAAAGCGCCATTTGATTTCCTTGCGAGTAAGTACGCGGGTGCGTCTAGCGGTGTGCGCTCGACCCTTCAACCTCAAAGGGCGGCAGAGCGCTCGGACGTCACCCGCTCCACTTCGGCGTTCATGCGGCCGGTGGCGACAAGGCTCCACATCTTCATGTCGCAGAGGAAGGACCACCAGAGGTCGCGGATCGAGTTCCAGGAAGCCGGCTTGTTCCGCTCAAATCGGAGGTGACCAACCCAAGCGAATCCATAGCCAACCACCGGCGCCAGCAGGAGCATCCAAGGCTGCCAGGCTGCCCCGGCGACACACGCGAACGCCAGCGAGGTGCCGGCGAAATGTAGCGCACGACAGGTGGGATCAGCGTGCTCCGAGACGTAGTAGTCCCAGAATGAGGTCAGGTCTGAGGGGGTGCCATTCATCGCGTCATTTGGGAACGAGTCCGGCCATTGCCACGAATCCGCCTCGTCTCGTCAAGTACCGTCCGGTCTGCCGCCGTCGTCGATCGCGCTTCCCGTCTTTCTGGCGCTTCCAACCTACGCTAAGAGGGCGACTCCCACTGCATCTTCAATCCGAACACAATGCTTGACCGCGCGCTCTTCTGGCTAGGCCTCGCTGCTACCGCTCCGCAGGGGCTGTGGATCGCGCGCAGGGCGCCTCGTTTTCCAGGTGCGCCCGGCCCGAGGACGGGGGTCTTTGAGGGCGATGGACCGACACTGCGGCTTTTGGGCTTGGGCGACTCGATCATCGACGGCGTAGGAGCCAAACAGATGTCCCGCTCAATGGCCGTCACGGCGGCGCGTGAGGTTGCGGCCACGACCGGCCGCCGGGTCGAGTTCGAAATCGTCGGCCTCTCGGGCGCCACCTCCACCTCCATCCGGAGCGAGCTCCTCCCGCAGGTCGTCGGTAGTGGGTTCGACTTCGTCGTAGTCTCGGCCGGCGTGAACGACGTGACGGGGCGCACTCGGACGAGCGGATGGCGTCGCGAGATGTGTGCTCTAATCGACGAGCTCACGCGTGACTCGCCAGATGCCCACGTACTCACCTGCGGACTCCCGCCGCTCGGCCGCTTTCCGCTATTGCCGGCCCCGCTCCGCTCCTTCATCGGAGTTCGGGCCCGCACGCTGGACCGGATCCTCGCCGAGGTAGCGTCCCAACGTGAACAGGTCACTTGGTTGCCCACCGACTTCGACGCCTCACCGGAGAAGTTCGCGGCAGACGGCTACCATCCGAACTCCGAGAGCCACGAGGAATGGGGTCGCCGGGTAGGTGAAGCGCTGCTCGCACGAAGGTAGACTATGGCTCGTTCAATCGGAGGGGCCGCCAAACGAACGCGGTGCGGTCTGCCGCTTACCCGTTGCGTGCTCCATTCCAGTGTTCCGGTGGCCCGCTAGCTCGCAGCTGCGTCCTTCATCGGGCGATCTGAGCTTGGTATCGGCAGAGCGGTTTCAGGTGCTTGCTCTCCTCTTGGGTGGCTCGACAAAGCATCGATCCCGGCTCCTGGAACTCACACCGCCGATCGCGCGGCCACGGACGCAACGATAGCTTTAAGGCCCTCCCCAACTCTGCCCCGTTATTCCTCGTAGCCGCTCTTTTCTCCGGCCTGGGTTGTGCGGAGTCGGACCCGGACTTCATCGGTGCACTTTATGTCGACGCCGGCTCAGACACCGGCTCGGCAGGCGAGGCCAATCGCATCCTGCTTCGCGGCGGCATGTCTGCGAGTGTGCCGGTGTCTGGGACGTTCGTCATCAGCGAGTGGGATCGCCTCTGCGTGACAACCGACGAAACACAGGAGCGTGACTCGTTGGTGAACGACAGATTTTGGGACGAGCCCGACTGCCAGTACGGGTTATCGTCAAACACTGGCAACTACACGTTTCGCATGAGCGCCACGGTGTTTGCGTCGGATGCCAAGACCGCGGGAAATCCTTGCCAGTTTAACGTTGAGATCCCGGCGGTGTTCACCGTCTCCGATTGAGGCCGCTCCTACCGGCGGGAACTGAGCCTGACTAGCTCGTCTCGCCTATGAGGAGCTTCTGGTCGGCCTCGACGAGTCCGACCACGAAGTCCATCAACGCGCGAACTCGTGGACTGCGTTTGAGGTCGGGGTGGGTCAGCAGCCAGAGGTCGGCGCTCATGATGACGGGGTCGCCGAGGCAGACGAGGTCTGGTGCGCGCTCGCCTGTGATGCAGGGCAAAATCGTCACCCCGGTCCCGCGCCGCACGGCTTCGATCAGCAGCAAGTAGGAATTCACCCGCAACGCGTAGGGCCGCTCGCAACCGATCTCCTTACGATATTGGCCCACGATAGACGGGGAGGAATCCGCCGAGTCCCAGCCGATCCACGGGACGTCTCGGAGGTCGGCGAGGGCATAGGAGGCGGCGCCATAGACGGCGTACGCCGCCTTGCCGAGCCTGCGGCCGATCAGGTCTTCCGGGGGAGCCGATGTGAGGCGCAGCGCGACGTCGGCTTCACGGCGCGAGATGCTGCGCACTTCGTTGGTTCCGGAGATATCCAGCTCGATTCGCGGGTGGCGCCGCGCGAACTCCGTGAACTTGTCGATCCAACCAAATGCGAGCAGCTCGGAGGTGGTGAATCGAAGCAATCCGGCGATCTCGGGTTCTTCTGCACTGAGAACGCGCTCAACGGAGAGAATCGTATCTTCGATGTCCTGAGCCGCCTTCGCTACGGCCTCTCCCGCGGGAGTGAGCTCGACGCCTCCCCTCAGCCGGTCGAAGAGCCTAACTCCGGCGAGTTCCTCGAGCGCCTTCAGCCGTCGCGTAACGGTGGTTTGGTCCACGCAGAGCGCGTGCGATGCCTGCGTTAACGTGCCGGCTTTGGACACCGCCAGGATGAACTTTAGGTCGTCCCATGATTCGATCTTCATTGCTGGCTCAGAGCTGGCGTTTCATTGTTTGGACCTATGCCCAAGCCGTGACGAGATCGACCGGAGCCAACTCGCCAACACCCCCGTTTCGCTCGATGATTCGGCCTGTCTTCAAGTGGATATCCAAGCCCGTTAGGAGCTCTTCGAGCACCCGGCTGAACTGGCGCTTCATCACTAGCTTCGCAAGCAACCAGCCGAGCAATCCAAACTTCGGCTCGAACGCCGCGTCCAGTGCAACGAGACAGCCTAGCCGATGGCCGTAAACGGTGGCCGTGACCTCCATATGGGTCAGCGGGAAGGGCCCGTGATCGGTGACCCTAATCGTGATCGTCCGAGTGCTGTCGTCGTGAGCTGCGACGACTTCCTCCACCCGCTCGCCCGTGTACATCGTGCACTGCCTCCGTGCTCCGACTCCGGACTCTTGGCCGTTCAGCGATTCGGAGTGCTGCACCTGAGGGTGGTAGTGGCAGACGTTCGAGAATCCGCTGAGCGTGTGCCAAACAGCGTCTGGGCTGGGGCTGAGAACCTTCGTAACTTGGAGGGTGTGCATTGCGTCTTGTTCGTCTGGTGTTCTGTCATAGTATGCACTCGAAATCACAGGTCCATATGCAATATCTCGGATATGGCTCGCATTTGTGCAGGTTGTGCGTGTGGGCCCGCGTCCGTGAAGGCCGGTCGAGTCGTGCTGGTTCAATCGGCGCCCTACCTCCGCTAGTGCACGTCGCTCACTCCACCGCCTACCCCATCGTGAGCCTATGCGTTCCATCCGACGTCTCGCAGGTCCCTCCGCTCTGCTGCTCAGCTCCGTTGCCCTCGCTGCCTGCGGCGATGACGACCCAGCCCCCATCGATCAGAACGACGTGATCGCGGATACTGCGGACGTCGCCTCTGACGTCGCCCCCGACGTCGCCTCGGACACCGGTGTAGAGGCTGAGGTGAGCGACGCAGCTCCGGACGTTGAGCCGAGTGTCTGCTGGGACGACCTGGCTGTTGGCGAGTTCGAGGTTTTCTACGATGGCCTCATCGAGAACTCGGAAGGGATCGCGTTCGGCAATGACGGCCGGCTCTATGTGACCTCCGGTGACATCATCTTCGCGTTCGACGCCGACGCCGAGCGGGAAGAGTTTGCGACGATCCCGACAGCGCTTGGCCTAGCCCCGACGACGGACGGCTTCATCGTCGCCGCGATTGGCGAGAGCAACAGCGCCTCCGAGATTGACGGCTCCGTTTGGCACGTCACAGAGGCCGGAGAGCCGACCATGATCGTCGATGGGATCGCCAGCCCGAACTTCGTCACGGTTATGCCCGACGGCTCTGCGCTGATCTCCGACGACTTCGACACCCGAGTCTTCCGCGTGACCCGCGACGGCGACGTCACCGAGGCGATCGTCGACATCGCATCGCCCAATGGCATGGGCTACTCGCCCGACGGCCAGTACCTGATGGTCGCGAGCACGTTCACGCAGGACGGCGAGGTGACCCGCATTCCCGTCGACGCCAACGGCATGCCGCAGCCGGACGGATGGGAGCGCGTTGCTGAGCTCGGCGCTGGTGCCACGCTCGACGGTCTCGCAATCGACATCGAAGGAAACACCTACGTCGCGGCGAATCTTCGCCACCAAATCGTTCGCATCCCGGCCGACGGCGCAGAGCCCGAGATTGTGGGCGAAGGCCTCGGTACACCGGCCAGCCTCGCGTTCGGCAATGGGGAAGGGTTCGACCCCTGCTCCATCTACTCCACCCAGCTCTTCGGCCGGCAGATCCTGCGTACGTCGATGGGAATCGAGGGCGCCCCGCTGATTCCCTAAGCTCCTCGCTACGCGGCACCCTTCGGGTGTTGCGGCAATCCGTGGGTCCAGCTGGGTCCGTTGCCCCACGCACGTCGGGTGCGACGGGCGCGGTGGGTGGGGTCGAGCGCATTCAGCGCCTTCTCGTACTCGGTATAGGCGGCTTGTCCGGCCGGCATCGCCCAGTAGTCTTCCTGGCGTTTCCAGAGTCCATCGCCAGCGTAGTCGATAATCGAGAGCCCCGGGAAGTCGATAAAGTCGACTCCGTTTGGATGGTCACGACGGTTGATCATCGCAAACACAACACGCCCTCGGGCGGCGTCGACGGTGTGCCAAGAGTAGGGAGTATAGATCTCGCAATACTGGTCCATCAGAGTAACAATCCAGTTCCGGACTGTCTCTCTGCCACGCAGGTCGCCCATCTGATGTTCGATGTATTCCACGTCTTCCGTGAAGAGATCGGCCCAGCCATTCCAGTTTTCCGAGACACAGCCGGTGGACCAGTATGTTTGGAATGCGAGATCCAGTTCGTCATGCGAGAACTTCACGTGTTTGAATCCGGTTTCGATGTGGACTGATTTCGATCGAGTAACCCAAATAGGACAACGGAGCCGATGAACGGGCCAATCAGCAATGGCAGCCAGTGAATCTGTCCTGGAGCGAACACCCGGACGCCGCAGTCAAACGCAGACACCGCGGTCGTCAGCATGGCTGTGCCTGCCGCCAGATACCTAGTGAGGCGCACTGTCCAATCCAACCCATCGGTAACGAGTCCCCAGGCCAGGACAAAGAGGAAGGCGGTTAGTCCGCAGGAGAGCGCGGTCTCGACGGCAAGGTGCAACCCGAATCCGTCTGGCGCGGCGAAACCGAGCCAGGATATGATGCCCGCGGCCCCCAGAAGCGCAGCCGCAGCTCTCTTCTCTCTCGTTTGGTGGGCTCTATGCGCGCGTCCATTCACTGCCACCACCACCGCCCAGACAGTGGCGGGAACCCAGAATAGGGCGGGTTGGAACTGTGAACCGTAGGTCAGCCAACCCATGATCGGCATCACTGCGGTGGCGAGCGCGAACGTGGTGGTCAGGCCAAGGTATAGTGGCAGCAAGGACCTCATACTTGGCAACCTACCGAGTGGCGCACGGAGCCGCAACACACCCGTCTGGCCCGGTAAAGGCTGCGGAAGAACTCGGCGATTTTCCGAGCGAAATGGCGGGCAGTGACCATGTGTTTCCAGTTTGTTGGGCACCGCTACATGGGGGCTTCGTGCTCACTGAATGGTAGTCGGCTATGCAGACGAATAGTCATTCGACAACTTGCGCCCCCGCAGCGTCGTGCCACAGCTCATCGACTACCCTCATCTCGCCGAGTGGCTGAAGCCGCGCGATCCTGCACAAGAGCGGGTCATCGACGCGTTCGAGGAAGCTCTGGTTGCGCTCGGAGTTGAGGGCGCGTCATTCGCCAAGATCGCGGAGCAGGGTGGATTCCCGCCGAGCCTGATCCAGCACCATTTTGGCAACCGTGCACAGCTCTACCGTGCGACCCTCGACCGAGTGATCGACCTCTATTCAGCGCGCGTGTGGGTGATCGAGCAGGAGAAGAATCCGCTCGAGGGCCTGCTCGATTGGTTCTTCTCACCCTTCGGGGATGGAGGCCCTCCACGCATTGCGTGCGTGGTCGATGCGTTCATCGCATTGGCGAACAGAGATACCGATGTGCGCACCCAACTCTCGACGCTCTACGTGAACTTCGCGTCCGCTCTGCAGCGAGCGCTGGACGACACGTATCCGGGGTTGAACTCGACGAAGTGTTATGATGCCGCCTACCTCATCGTGTGCTTGGCGTTTGGCCGCGCCGGAATGGACGCTCTGGGCGTCGGTGGCGCGTCGCCGAGTGCCGCTCGTGAAGCCTGTGACACGCTCATCGCTGCTCTCTTGGAGCAGTAGTATTCGCGGCCAATAGCAGCACACGGGAACCTCGCGTCCGGGCTGATGAGTCGCTGTCCTTCGACCTGAAAAGCGGATTCTTATTGAATAAGTTCAAGGAGTATCACTGACGACTGCAGGTTTAGTGTTTGACCGAGAACATTTAGGGAGCGCGTCATGAAAGCAAACGAAGGAGTATCCACTGACCCCGAGCTTGACCCCGAGCTCGACCCCGAGCTCGACCCCGAGGCCGCGCTTCGATCCCCTGCGAAGCGGATCGTTGGTGTGCTCTTCGGCGTGGCGCTCCTCTGCGCCGTCGCGTTCGTCGGGCAGTGGTTCATGAACAAAGCGGCTGTGTCCGCCGAGGACGCGCTGGAACCAATCTGCGAGGGAGTCGCTGGCTCGTCTCCAGAATTGGAGGTGTTCTATTCCGCGACTCTACCCACTTGGTTTCTCGCCACTCAAACACCCGGGCCTGTTGAGATCGCCGCCCGCGAAGCCGTACTCGCTTCTATTCCGGCCGAGCTAGCCGGAGCCGTCGAGGAGATGGCGACGCTGCGCAAGACGAGGCCGATGCGTGAGGCGTTGGAGCGCGAATACCAACTGATCGACGAATGGAACGCGTTCAACCAAGCGAACGCCATCCCGTGGCGTCTGCGTCTGCCGATGAACCCACGCGTCCGCGAAGCGAGCCTCTTCGCGCTCTCCTACTGCATCGCAGCACAGAACGTCGCGTCTGCGATCGGGGCGTCTGGACCGACCGAAGTCCCCGTCCTTTTTGCCGTACGAGCAGACCAGATCGGTGTGGTCGAGGGGTACTCGGGGCATGCTCAGGAGATCGATCGCGAAGCGTTCATAATCGTTGACCGGCTAGCCGAGACCGCCGCCAACGACCTGTGGCCCCTATTCGTCGCTCCCGACGACGCGTCGTCCGCGATGAGTATCGCATGGAGAGAAGCGGTCACGACGGAACTCGCTGCACGTCTCGGCCCGGACACGGTGGAGATCCTACAGCGCACGGCAGCGGACAGACGAATACTCACTCGCCTCCGCGCAGGACTTCGTGATCGCTCTGAGTGCGGAGCAACGTTTGTGATCCAGTCGATCCCGCTTCGTGGATTCACACGTGACGAGACCGACTACTGGCGAAACTTCGCGAGCTCGTCCTCGGCGGGAGGATGTCGGAACTTCACCTTTGGTGAACTCGACGAGGCAGCGGAAGCCTCCGCTCGGCTGCGCGACACACGTGGTCTTCGCGGGGCTGTCCGTGAACTCGCGGCGCTTCACGCAACCAATATCGCGTATCACGAAGTGCGCCACGTGCTCGACCGCCCCGACCGCCCTTGTGCCTCCTGTGACCTTGATGAAAGCGCGGTTCAAGAGCTCTCGGCCTACCTGGCATCGTTCGCCGCGGGGCCTATTCCATACGCCGAAGCCTACGAAGGCTGCTTGCTCTTGCAGGGCCGCAGCCGCCAACACGGCCGTGCCCTTCGATTCGCTTTCAGCCGCCTCTTGCCTGCTGGGTGTGATTCCCCTGCGGACGGCCTCGCAGAGGCCGCTAAAACCCTTGAACTCGAGCTGTTCGGAGACTCAACCGAAATCGAATGGAGCCAGGCCCCGCCTAGTTCCGTGAGGGCACGGGCCTTCTAGGCCCAGCACACGCATCCTCCATCCTAGAGCGAGCAGCTCCGCCGCAAGGGGCGGTCACTGCGGCTCACTAAGCCTCTCAATCGACCAGCGGCTCGGTCTCTGGGACGAGAGGTGGCTGTGGGATACGCCCACGGTGGTCCGAGAGCAGGCAACCTTCCTTGCGGACGCGGTCCGCCATCTTACGAGCGGCAACGATCGCCGAGTGCTCCGCGTTGTCCCCATCGGCGATAGCGACCAAGTTGCGGAAACGTCGGCCCCGAAGGGTGAGCACGCAGCGGATGTCCCGGCCGCCCTTGGGTCCGTTCTGATCGCTGAGTGTGGCGGAGACAGACACGATGTCTGCGGAGAACCGATCGAGGGCTGCTTCGATTCGGTCTTCGATGAGACCCCGGGAGCCCTGGTCGATAGAGATGTTTGTGGTCGTGATGGAAATGTCCATGTCTTGCCTACGGGTGACCTCAGGAGCGCCAATGGCGCTGAGCGTTTCGGGAAGCGAACCGAGCAGTCATCTCTTCAGGGTCGAAGGGGCGCTCTTCCCTCTGTCCGGCCCGCAGCGCTCGGATACTCTCGAGTGCGTACCAGAGGATTAGGCCCCCCAAGTATGCAGTGAGCGCGACCATCACAGCGAGCGCGGGTCCCGCGTCGCCAGGTGGCATCATCAGCTCGGGGATTTGGTAAGGTGCGGCCATCAGACTCTCGTTGCTCGGTTCACGAACAAAGATGGGCCCCGTACACGATTAGGGCAAATCGATTCTAGCTGTCCACCGTATCGGTATTTCCAATGAATCGATCAGGAGAGGACGAACGGCTCGCTCGCTGTTGTGGCGAGCGAGCTGCGTCTCCCCTGATTCCGCCCTCTGCCAGTCGTCTCGCTCCTGCCATTCTTATGATGGCAGGAGCCGGCTGGCCTGCTCTTGAGGGTCGATTAGAGCGCGAGCGCTGCTGCTTTCAGGTC
>JBLHWZ010000011.1:0-42240 GCA_047629415.1 Bradymonadia bacterium
CACGTGTCGGAGGCCCCGTATGCGGCGACGGTACTGTCGACGTTGGCGAAGAGTGTGACGACGGAAACGTTGCCGGCGGCGACGGTTGCTCGGCAGTCTGCACGATCGAGGCCGGCATCTGTGGTGACGGCACCGTGAACCCCGGCGAGGAATGTGACGATGGCAACGTTTCTGACGGCGACGGCTGCTCGTCCACCTGTGGTATTGACGTTGCGACCGACGTCTGCGGCGACGCGCTCATCGGCGCAACCGAGACATGTGACGACGGAAACACCGACGCGGGCGATGGCTGCAACGCAGCATGCGAAGTCGAAGACGGTTGGATCTGCGAGGACGAGGCCACCGGCGCTTCTTTCTGCTTTGCGGAGTGCGGTGACGGCGCGATCCTCGATGATGAGGAGTGCGACGATGGCAACACTGACGCCGACGACGGCTGTTCCTCGGATTGTTTGATTGAGGACGGCTGGGACTGTGTTGATGAGCCCAGCGAGTGCTTGCCGGTCGGGACCGACACGGATGAAGACGGTGTCGATGACCTCGACGACAACTGCCCCGACGACTTCAACCCGGGGCAGCAAGATACGGATGAAGACGGCGTCGGCGATGTCTGTGACGAAGATCCGGTCGAGGGAGACCGTGACGGCGACGGAGTCGATGATGGAGATGACAACTGTCCTGACGACGCAAATCCCGGTCAGGAAGACGCCGATGGTAACGGCGTTGGCGACGCCTGCGACGATCTGGCCGGAACCGACGGCGACACAGACGGTGTCTTTGACGCGGATGACAACTGCCCCGACGTGCCGAACCCCGGCCAGGAAGATGCGGACAGCAACGGCATCGGTGACGCCTGCGAAGAGGGTGGCGACTCGGACGGTGACGGTGTCGAAGACCTCGACGACAACTGCCCCGACGTTGCGAATCCGAACCAGCTCGACAGCGACGGCGACGGAGTCGGCGACGCTTGCCAGGACACTGACGGCGATGGGGTCTCTGACCTTGATGACAACTGCCCAGGAGAAGCCAACCCAAGTCAGCAAGACGATGACTCCGACGGCACCGGTGACGTCTGTGAAGACGAAGACGGCAGGACTGACCGAGAGCTGGTCGACCCGAGTGAGGGCTTCGGCATCGCGGGTGGCGGCCCCTCATGCTCCGCTGGCGCCTTCGGTGGCGCGTGGTTCGGCTTCCTTATGATGCTCCCGGCCATGCGCCGGCGCCGCCTCTGAAAAACGACTATTTCGATCGATCTAAACGACGTTTCATCATGAAAAAACTCCCCCTTATCGTTGCCGCTGCAGGTTGCCTGTTGGCAGCCAGCGCCAGCGCGCAGATGGACCAAACCGGCTACGACGTTCAACGCTTCAAGCCGGTCCCCAGCCAAAGCGTTAACTACTTTGGCCTGCATCAGGCGCAGATCCTTCCGAGCTGGGAGCTCGGTCTGCTCTTCAACTACGCAGACAGCCCGCTCATCCTTCAAGACGTCAACGGTGACCGCGCCGCGGAGCTCGTTCAGAACCAGCTGACCGGTCACCTGCTCGCTGGTGTCGGCATTGCTGACCGCTTCGAGTTGGGCTTGGACATCCCGCTCATTCTCCTCCAGAGCGGAGACGAGGTCCCGGCGTTTCCAGTCCTTGATGCTTCGGACGCAGGGTTCGCCCTCGGAGACATTCGCATCCTAACGAAGGTCCTCCTGACCGGGCCCGAGCCAGGCGAGGGCGGCGTTGCGCTGGCGCTCGGCGTCGACTGGTACCTGCCCACTGGCGGTTCCGCGGACTACCAAGGCGAGGCCTTCCGCGCCGCTCCAACGCTCGCACTCGACGGCATCTTCGCTAGCGGTGCTCGCTTGGGAGTGAACTTGGGGGCGATGTTCCGTGAGCAAACCGAGGTCATCAACCTCACGGTTGACGACACGATCACATACGGCGTCGCAGCATCGATCCCGGTTGGATCGGGCAGCGTGCACATTGTGCCCGAGATCCGAGGTGAGAGCGTGCTCGGTGCGGAGGAATTCAACTCGGAAGAGTCGCCGCTCGAGTGGTTGCTCGGCGTGAAGTACTTCTCGGCAGGCGGAGCCCTTGTTGAGGGTGGTTTCGGAACCGGGCTGGTCAACGGCTTTGGCGTGCCAGACTGGCGTCTCTTCTTCGGTATCTCGTTCGCGTCGCCCGGTGTCACCGATACCGATGAGGACGGCATCAACGACGACGACGACCCGTGCCCCGAAGACCCAGAGGACTTCGATAACTTCGAAGACACCGATGGCTGCCCGGACCCCGACAACGACGGCGATCGTGTGCTGGATGTTGTGGACTCCTGCCCGATGGATCCCGAGGACATTGACGGCTTCCAGGACGCCGACGGCTGCCCGGACCCAGACAACGACAATGATGGCCTGCCCGACATCGGCGATGGCTGCCCCGACGAGCCGGAAGACCGTGACGGTGACCGCGACGATGACGGCTGCCCTGACGGCGACCGCGACGGCGACGGACTCGCTGACGATGTCGACATGTGCCCGATTGAGCCCGAGGACTTCGACAACTTCGAAGACACCGATGGCTGCCCGGATCTCGACCACGACCGCGATGGAATTCTTCCGCCGACAGACCAGTGTCCAGAGCAGCCCGAGGACTTCGACGGCGACCGTGACGAAGACGGCTGCCCGGAGGGCCCGATTGTCACCTGCGAGGAGATCATCATCGACGAGCAGGTGCTCTTCGAGACAAATAGCGACGTCATTCGGGTCGTCTCGCACAACCTGCTCGATCAGGTCGCCGCCCTGATGATCGCCACCCCAGGAGTCCTCCTTGTCGAGGTTGAGGGACACACCGACGACGTCGGCCGTGACACGTACAACTTGGAACTCTCGGATCGCCGAGCGGCCTCGGTTGTTCGCTACCTGGTGAACGTCGGGATCAACGGCGCTCGTCTCACGTCGCAAGGTTACGGCGAGGTTCTGCCGATCGAGAGCAACGAGACTGAAGAAGGCCGTCAGGCCAACCGACGCGTTGTCCTCAGCATCATCGAGCAGGATCTCGACTGCGACTAGCGATGAGACAAGGTTGTGCCTTGGTCGTTCGACCGAGTCACTCGTGACCTCAATGCGATTGAAAAGCCCGCGAACGCTTGCCGCGTCGAGGGCTTCGCATTATGGACCTTCGGAGTCCACTTAATGAAAGGATGAGCGTGCTGAGCACTCAAGACGTAAAAGAACGAATCGAAGCTGCCTTCCCCGGATCCACGGTCGAGGTGACCGACCCGCGTGGCTCCTCCAACTACTTCGAAGCGGTCATCGTTGCCGAAGTGTTCAAAGGGATGCCCCGGATCAGGCGCCATCGCACGGTGATGGGGCTCTTCGACAACGAATTGAAGAGCGGCGTTCTCCACGCGCTCACCTTCAAAACTTTCACACCTGAACAGTTCGCAAAGGCGAACTGAGCAACCGGAATCGGACTATGTCGAAAAAAATCGAATTGCCAATCTCGAATCCCAACTACGGCGACCCCGTGCCAACGCAGGCCGCAAGTGGTCCACTGAACCGCGCCGAAGGCGGTGACGTGATGAGTGAGATCGCCAAAGAGACCACCGAGAATGCCGTGTTTCTCTACATGAAGGGAACGCCCGACTTCCCGCAGTGCGGGTTCTCGAACCGTGTCGCATCGATTCTCAGCCACCTCGGTGCTACCTACGCGTCCTGCAACATCTTGGCTGACGCCGAGAAGCGTGAGGCGATCAAGGTATTCTCGGATTGGCCGACCATTCCGCAGCTCTACGTCAATGGTGAGTTTGTTGGCGGGTCTGACATCATCACTGAGATGTTCCAAGCCGGTGAGCTCGAGGAGATGATCGGCACCAAATAGTGCTCGTCTTTGTGTACGGCACATTGCTGAGTGGCCTCTGCAACCATCACTGGTTGTCAGGGGCTTCTTTCGTTGGGAGAGATACGACGCGAGCTGAGTTTCGGATGGTCGACCTCGGAAACTACCCGGCGGTCCTGGACGAGCCTCGGGGCACCATTGTGGGCGAAGTGTGGAGCATCGACGAGCGAGACTTTGCCCAGCTCGACGAGCTGGAGGACTACCCGAGCCTCTACACTCGTCGTGTGATCGAGCTGGCCTCAGGGGGGAGCGCTTGGATGTACGTGTTGCACGGAGCGCCGGAGGATCATGGGTTCCGTGGGGTTGATGTACCCGATAGGGACTATCGGAGGTGGTTGGCGCAGGGCGACTGATTGGCGAGCGGGGTGGGTCTGCACCTCCCGTCTGTCGTCTGCGGCACACCACCGCGCACACCATCGAAGCAGGTGCGGCCCCATGCGCCGCACTCGGCTACGACCTTGCGTGTCGCCCCACCGATGGCGTTTGTGGGGCGGGGCCTGCCTAGCGACCCAACCCGCACGAGTTCCATCAGTAGGCGTCTCGCGCCTGCGTCCACTCCCGGTCTGGCCTTACAGCGCGCAGTCGGTTCACGACTTCTTGCGTGGTCTTCGGTCGGTCCTGAGGAGTCTTGGCCAAACACGCCATAACGAGCTCCTCGAGAGCTGGTGGAATCTCGCACTCACTCCGAGAAGAAGGCGGTGTCGGCGCATCGCTCACATGTTTAACGACAGCCTGCATCGGGGTCTCAATCGGAAACGCGACGGCTCCTACGAGCAAACAGTAGAGCACGCACCCGAGTGCGTAGATGTCAGCGCGTCCGTCGATCTGATCGGGAGCCTCCACTAACTCGGATGCCAGAAACGCCGGCGTGTCCGGTACTCGTTCTTCGGCGGTGAGACGAGAGTCGACCGGCGCATCGACGGCCTTCACGAGTCCGAAGTCGACGACCTTCACATAGTCTTCGTCGCGGCCATATCGGCAGAGAACGATGTTCGCGAGTTTGATGTCGCGATGGGTAACACCGATTGAGTGTGCCTCCCCCATCGAGTGACAGACCTGCTCCGCAATCCAAACGATGCGCTCGGCGGGTAGCGGATCATGGCGGACGGCCATGTCGTGCAAGTTGATCCCGTCCAGTAGCTCCCTGTCGTGCAAGTTGATCCCGTCCAGTAGCTCCCTGTCGTGCAAGTTGATCCCGTCCAGTGGCTCCATGACGTAGTAGAAATCGCCGTCTCGAGTGACTCCGAAGTCGTATACCTCCAAGGTGTGCGCTGAGCGAAGCGCAGCTGTCGCCTGGGCTTCATGCTCGAACCGCTCAAGCGCGACACGCGCGTCTTCCTCTGATTGGGAGGCGTGCAAGCGAATGAGCTTCACCGCGGTGGGTCGCTTGAGCATCGAGTGCGTCGCTCGCCACACGTCGCCCATCCCGCCCCTCCCCAGGGCCTCCTCCAACTTATACGCCCCAAGCTCGCGGCCGCGGCTCGCGTCTACGCCGAAAGAGTATACGACCCACGCTCCGAACGTAGCGATGCCAGCGCAGATCGCAGGGTTCACCAAGGCACCGACGTAGTCTATCCACCCGAACACTTCGCCGGTGCGCCAAGAGACCGAACGGGCACCTAAAGGAACAGTCAGGGCACAGAGGGAAGACGCGATCGCGACGATGGCTGGCGGCAGCGGGACGATCAGCGGGAACGTGAGGATCATCACGCAGACCCACGTTGCTTCCATGAGGCTCCCGTCAATCAGAAACAGGTCCTCGATCACGATGGTCGAGATCATCGCGCAGTACGCGAGCTAGCAGACCAGAGACCACTCAATGGCGATTCGTTCGCGGAGCCTCTTCGTCGACGAGACGAACCAGAGCGCAAGCGTGATCGGGAGCGTCGCCCCCTCGGCCTTCGGACGCCAGGAGCCGATACCAAGAGGGATCAGCGGCAGAGCAGCCGCTTGAATCCCCATGACGAGAAACGCGAGCCAATTGAGCCGGCCGCGCGCCTCAACAAGAAGCTCATCCGATAGGTCCCAGCGCCCTATTGGAGTTCGATAGACCGCTAGGCGCGGTCGCTGTTGTTCGTGTTCTGGCGTAAAGGAGGAACAGGTCGGGAAGGGATGTCCCTGCGCTAACATGCGTCAGCGATTCGCGGCTTGGATCGGGCGTGGTGCTAGCGACTCGTCCAGCGGGGAGCGTTGCCTGCGGCTCGTCCCGTAGGGCGGATTCGGCCGGCTTTGTTGAAACCGCTCCCTGGGCGGACGGTGCGCTCCGGGAACCGATTCGCATCCTCGAACCTACTTCAAGGAAACCTTGAAGAATCGAAATCCAGGGGATCGACACACACCTGCCTTTGTGATCTAACCTCGTCGATGCCATCGCGATCTCCCAGCAGAACTCGCGGCCGACGTAATCTCGGTCGATTCGGACTCGGTGTGCTCCTGCTCACGACCGCCGCTTGCTCGTCTGATGCGGCACGCGACGCGCGCCTCTCTCGCGACCTCGCCGAGCTGATGGGATGGAGCAACGTCGAACAGGTCTTGCAGCACTCGGAGCACGACGTTCGACTCGACGGTGTGCGCTCCCTCGCCACGATGGCCGATCCCATTGTCGTGCCGTTCCTGACGGAGGCCCTTTGGGACTCGGATATGCGCGTGCGTCGAGACGCTGCCCGAGCTCTCGGCCAGCGAGGACTCGCTGCCGCGGATTCCGTCCCAGCGCTGACCGAAACCCTTCATGATCCGCGCGCCATCGTGCGTTCCGCCGCTCTGCATGCCCTCGGCGAGATCGGTGGCCGCGACGCCGCAGAAGCGCTGATCGCCCATCTTCGAAGTGTGGAGCCCACTCACTATGAAGATGTGCTGCTCGCGCTCGGGACCACTGGGCACGACGTCGCGATCAACGAGATCGCAGCGTACTTGAGCGACCGAGACCCCTTTGTTCGGAGGGCAGCGACGGTCGCGCTTGTTCGCATCGGTCCGTCCTCGGTTGGTATCTTCCGCTCGCGGCTGGCCGACGCAGACCCGCTGCAGCGCTGCGAGGCCGCAAGGTCTCTCGCGATGACAGGCGATGAGGCGGATGTCCGGCGTCTGCGCTCTCTGGCAGCCAGCGACCCTTCCGTGCTCGTCCGTACCTGCTCCCTCGGAGCGGCGGGCCGGCTCGGCGACGACACTGCGCTGGACGCTCTCGTCGCACAGCTCCACAACGGCACCATCGAGGGACGAAGTCTCGCGGCCGACGCGCTCACGCTGATGAATACACCAGAAGTTGTTGGGCCTCTGGCCGCCGCGCTCACGGATTTCCCGGTGGGTCGCGACTACCCGAATCCGGCGCTGCGCGCGCTGATCGGGCTAGGCGACCTCGCCCGTCCCGAGCTCCTGAGCCGCCTCGCAGCAGGCGCATCGACCGAAGAGCAAACACTCATCGCGAGGGCGCTGGCGTCGATCGGAACACCCGATGATGTCGCCGCGCTCAGCCTGGCGCTCGAAGACGCTCGGCAAGAAGAAGCGAGGCTCGCACTGCGCGATGCCATCGCTTCGATTCAGTACCGCGACGAGCGCAGCCGGTAGCCGCGCTCGTCGATAGGACTTTTAGCGGCCGGACGAGAGCGAGCCGACCATCATGCAGATCTCGGACTCGTTCCACCAGCCGGAGCTGTTGTGGCGGGCCTGGCCTTCAACCGTGACGTCGTCGATCCATTCGCCGTCCATCGCGGAACTGACGAACGCCCTGCATTGCTGCTGAATCTCCTGCGGCGAGTCGCCGGAGAATGAGAAGGCGGTGCCTTCCATGGTGCCGCTTGCCCGGTAGAGCGCGTAGGGGTCCGTGATGTTGGCGATCACGATGTCCGCGGCCTGCTGCCCCGTCCAGAAGCCCGGCCCGTTGTGCATCGCCTGGCCGTTCACGACGATATCGTCGATCCAAACGTCGGTCGTCGCGGTCGGCAGATAGCGCTGAATGATGCGCTCGGAGTCTCCGCACTGAATGTCGAAGGGCACCATGTCCTCGATCGAACCGCTGGTCACCGAGCCGTAGGCGATGTCCGGAATCGCATTGAGCGCTGCGATGGAGCAGAGGTTTTCTGCGCTCCAATACGCTGGGCCGTTCGACCACGTTTGGCCATTCACGACGATCGTGTCGATGAAGTCCGAATCTGTTGTCGTCATGAACGCTGCGCACTGTCGGTAGAGATCATCGATGTCGTGCCCGCTGAAGAAGACGTCGAGATCCTCGAACCTGCCGCTGAATGTGTAGGTCGCGACCATCGGAACGACCGGCTCGATGTAGTCCGGCTCCTGCGCTCCGGAGACGGTGAGCATGTAGTCGTCGGAGTCCAACTGCTCGTAGGTTCCGACCCAAATCCGGTAGGTGCCCGGAGGGAACGAGCCATCGAGCCCCGGGTAGACGTCGTAGTAGTCGTCGTTGCACATCCAGCCGTGCGGTCCGTGAACAACAAGCGTCGTGTCCTCGCTGGACTGCACCGAGATCTCCAGATCCATGCGGTCTGTAAGGGTGATGATGTGGTCCGGATTGCTGTGCGTGAATCCGACGCATCCGTCATCGAGCACGCGGCTCACATCGACCGGGCCGCCCGCGCGGCCCTGCATGCGCTGGACTCCATCGCCGTAGTTGTAGATCAGGGACTCGTGCTCCGGCGTCGTGGCCGCGGCATCAAGAGAGCGTTGCCCCCCGTTCCCGTTGTTTCCGCTGTTTCCACCGTGGCCATTGTGTCCGTCGGTGCCATGATCGTGCCCGTGATCACCGCGGTTACGGTTCACCGAGACGTTCAACCGGTAGTCGTGGTGCCGGCGCTCGTAGCTACCGACCCAGATCTGGTAGTCGCCGGCCGCGAAGTAGTCAGTGAGGCCGGGGCTCAGGTCATTGCTATCATCGTTGCACCGCCAGCCGTCGGGGCCATGGATGAGGAGCGTCGTGTCTTGGAACGATTCGACTTCAAACTGAAGTCTCCCCGCTTCGTGGACGTGCAGCGAGTGATCCGGGAGTACGGTCACGTTGCCGAGGCAGGGCCCCGTGTCTGTGTCGCCGAGGTAGCTCGCGTCAACGCCGCCGCCGGACGTGCCGGTCACACGGGCCGGGAGTTCATCGGCCAGCCAGCCAAAGTTATTGCCAGCGGCGCGTGTATCGAGTTCCCCGCATTCTCCTTTGTAGCAGTCAGATTGTGCGAAGGCTGGCACAGACAGTGCCGTCGCCGCCGCGATCGTAAAAAAGGTCGTCGTGTTCATTGATTCGATCCAATCGGCGCAAAGGCCATATCAAGAGTGTTTGACGCGTCGACTCACCCTGCCGTCGCGGTCCTAGTTGGACTCTACCGAGCCGAGATTATTCAGCTTACTGTCGCCGCGCCGCGGCTCCCTGTTCGGAACTCGGGGTAGAATTGCCGACAGTAGCGCCGATACGGGCCGATCGGTCCATCACCTTTCACCAAGAGTGGCGGCTGCACGTACTTCTTGTGCTGCCATATATCGAAGTCCTGCCTCACGTCGTTAGCGACACCATCCAGCGTGGCCTTGCGGAGGAACCGGAGGAAGAAACTCCGGGGGAGCAGCGCGAGGGCTGGAGAGATGTTTGCCGGCGCGCAGTCCTTTCGTACCGATACAGCGATACGGATCGCGACTCGCTCTCCGTCGATCGGCATTGGCAAGATGAAGAGCCGGAAATTGAAGTCGAAGTTTTGGGTGTAAATCTCGACCATTGAGTAGCCGAGCCCCCAGACATGCACCCGGAACGAGGTCACGATGGCCGGGAGCGCTTTCAGCCACGGATTCACGCGGGTCATCGTATATTTGGCCGTCAGGTAGGGCCCGTCGACCTCCAGCGGCTCTAGGATGTCGACCGCTTCGTAGCCGTGCACAACCGAGAGGTGTCCAAGATCGACACTGTTCTCAGTAGTCTCCTGGGGGTGCGACTCTGCCTCTAGGCGATGTGCTTGCAGCGGGGTCCAGTCTTCCCAGCCCATCTTCGGGGGCTCCCACGCAGGCAGCGCTCCCTCTCCGTCGTGATAGAGCATCACGAGGCCGTTCAGGTCGAGCACTGGCCAGGTCTTTAGGAGCGCCTTCGGTGGGGGCTTTGTTCCATACCCGGTCGCCACACACTTGCCGTCTCCATCGAACCGGAACGCGTGGAAGGGACACACCAAGGTGTCCTCTTTGATGTGCCCACCCTTGCCCATGTGCGCGCCGAGGTGCGGACAATAGGCATCGACAGCAGCGAGGTCTCCGTCAGACTTCCGAAAAATGACCACTTCGTCACCGCAGAATGTGCGGGTGATCATCGCGTTGCGCGGTAGCTCGTCGCTCAGGCCGACGGCGTACCAGCCGTCAGGAAATGGGGGCAGACTCATCGAGTACTCGTTTCAGTGAATGCTCTCCGGCTCTGTCGCAACAATGTGGCAAACAGGTGTGCGGTGTTCCAAGCGTCGTCGTCTCCCCGATGATGGGTGCCGACGATCTCGTGCCCTACTAGTTTGCAGGAAGCCTTCATTCCGACTGGGCTGCGTCCGCGTGCGAGCGCGAGGGCCGTCTTCACGTTCATGTGGTCCGGCCCGAACGGGTAGGGAACCCCCCGGCGCTCGCACTGCTCAACGAACAGCCGCCGGTCGAATTCGCCAAAGCTGGCCCAGATGCGAGTCCCAGAGCGGTGCTCTTTGCGAAGAACCTGACAGGCGTCCTCGAAGGAGATCCCAGCGTCGACCTGCTCTTGGGTGAGCGTGGTCAGCTCCGTGCAAAACTCCGAAATCGACGACTCCGTTGGCCGAACGATAATCGAGGCCTTTTCGCCGACCTCAAGCGTCTTCAAGTTGAGCGGGGCCACACCGATCTCGATGATCTCGCTGGTTTCGTCTGTTGGTGTGCGCTGCCGCCAACACGTCGCTTCCAGGTCAACGACAAGCAGGGTCGAATAGTCTCTAGTCCTCATGCGCGCCTCCACTAACGCGCAGGATGTAGGGCGACAACCGAAGACTTCTGAGGCGCTGGACATCGGCAGTTGTCGCGACCAGCATCCCGCCCATGGCAGTCGACTTATCCATACCTTGGACCACCTCGCGTTTCGCTTCGTTCGACCTTGAGACGACCGGAACGGACACCGACAACGACCGTATTATCGAAGTTGGCATTGTCATCTTCGATAACGGCGAGATCGTGCAACGCTACCAGCAGCTCGTCGATCCAGAGCGGGAGTTGCCCGATATCATCGTCGAGGTCACTGGCATCAAGCCAGAGGACCTCGTCGGCAAGCCCAAGTTCGCCGAGGTGGCCGAGACCGTCATGGAGCTACTCCGGGACACGTTGCTTCTCGCGTACAACCACGAGTTCGACACAGCGGTGCTCTCATCGGAGCTGGCTCGTATCGGCAAGCCGGAAGAGCTCTGTCCGTGCCTGGACCCGTTCCCCTTCGTCTACGAACACTTCCGCGAAACAAAGCTGACGCGGAACGCCAAACTCACGACGATCTCGGAGTACTTGGAGATCCCGCTTGAGGCCGCTCACCGCGCGGATCACGACGCCGAGGCAGCGGGCCGAGTGCTGCTTGAGTTGCCCAACCATGTGGTGCTCCCCGAGAAGACGAAGGACTTCCTTCAGATTCAGAAGGCGCTGTTGCAGGCCGTCACCGAGAAGTTCAACCGCTTCCGCCGAAACCGCGGCAATGGGCGGGCGCTCAACAGTGAACAAATCCTGATCGAACTCGGTGCCGCCTACCTCTACGGCGATGAAGCCGACCCGGTTCGAGCGCTCTTTTCACGTATCCCCGACGTTCGCGATATCGCCTAGTCCAATGGGGTTCGCGGAACCCCTCAGGCCTTGCGCAACATCGGATGGATACGCCAGAGGCCCATCGGGGAGTGGAGCGACGAAGTCGGGTCGTCGGCTTGTCCCTGCCGGAGGCGCCCGTGCACACCTGAGGTGTTCCGAACGTGGGAACGCCGCACGGCACGGCGTTCGAGTGAGCCTGTTGCCTCCGGAGTGTCCCCGCCAGAGAGGCCTCACCTCGCGGGGCTCGATTGGAACCTCTCTGACCTGTCCTTTCCATGGTTTTGGGGTCTTCACATGAGACGTGGGCCAGTCGATTTTTGACATGTAGGACTATGTCGCAGAACGTCGCACCTGTCGCCTAGTTGAACACTGGCGGCCCTACCCCTTCGACTGCGAACGGACCATGCGACGATTCTTCGTCACCCTTTGTCTCTGCCTTACCCTCCCCGCCACCGCATGGGGCGCCGAGTTTACGGTTATCAGCACCAACTCCGCCGGCGCTGGGACGCTGCGCGCCGCGATCGCCTTGTCGAACGCGACGCCTGCGGCGGACACCATCAAGTTCGCTATTCCGAGCATTGATCCCGGCAGAGATCCAGATGGATTCTGGGTCATCTCGCCAACGGTTCCTCTCCCGGAAGTCCGAGAGCCGGTCGTCATCGACGCCTCGACTCAACCTGGATTCGTTGACCGCCCCATGATCGTCCTCAACGGCACCATCGCTGGCCCAGGTGCCACCGGCCTCGAGTTCAGCGGCGGTCTTTCGAGCGTCATTGGCCTCAGCGTCGTCGACTGGGATGGCGGTGGGCTGACGTTCACCACGCGAGGTGGAAACACGGTGCAAGGCAGCTGGCTCGGTATGAGCCCCGACGGTGTCGGCGCCAATGGCGAGTATGGCATTCTTCTCGATGGTACACCGGACAACTTGATCGGCGGCGATGGTCCTAACGACCGAAACGTCATCTCCGGAAACGACGACTTCGGTGTCGTGATCGCCAATCCCGGTCCGAACAATCAGATCGTTGGCAACTACATCGGGCTGACCTTCGATGGCTCGTCCCCCGCCGGTAACGGCGACTCAGGCGTCTACGTCGAGGGTGCGACTGGCGCGCTCATCCGCAGCAACACCATCTCGGCCAACGAAGAATACGGCGTGCGCGTCGCAGATTCGACCGGAACCGTGATCGTCCGAAACCAGATTGGAACGAACAACTCGGCGAGCGGGATTCGAGCTAACGGTGAGAGCGGAGTTCTCGTCGAGGACTCGCCGTCGACCCTCGTTGGACGCCCAGGGGAAGGCAACGCCATCTCCGGAAACGGCGCAGACGGTGTCGCGGTTGTCGGACCGGCCTCGAGCGGGACGCGGGTCAGCGGAAACACCATTGGGCTCTCCCGCAGCGGTGACACAGCGCTTCCCAACGACGGCTTCGGCGTTCGGGTGCAGAACTCCATCAACATCGTGATTGGTGAGCCGGTCGAGTCAGGCGGCAACACGATCGCCTCCAACGCTGCCGGCGGGATCTTCGTGGTCGGAGACGTCACCGGAAGCCTGATTCAGAATAACAGGATTGGAGTGACTGTTGCTGGCACCGCTCGCTCGAACGGTGGGCACGGTGTTTGGGTCGAAGAGGCACTGGGGCTGCGAATCGGCGGCGCTGGAAACGCAGGCAACACAATCATGTTCAACGATGAGGCCGGCGTCGCGATCACCGGGACCAGTTCGCGCGCCATTAGCGTGCGTGGCAACGTGACCGCTGACAACGTCGGACTCGGAATCGACATCGACGCGAATGGGGTCACGCTCAATGATGTGCTCGACGGCGACGCAGGACCGAACCTTCGACAGAACTTCCCGGTTCTTGAAGCTTCCTACTTCCGCGCTGGTGGCGACTTCATCGTGACGGGCGTCGCCCCGGCCGGGGCGGATATCGACTTCTTCGTGTCAGAGGAGGGGATTGAAGACGAGACGTTCGGCGGCGCGCGCATCTACATCGGCCACGCGGTGGAGGGCTCAGACTCGGACACTGACGATACGACCGGTGACCTCAGCGACGAGTTCGTTGGAGACGGAGTAGGCGAGCGCTTCCGCTTCGTTCTCCCGAACCCTGGCCTTGTGACAGCCGACGGTCCGATCACCGCCACCGCTACCATGCCGGATGGCTCGACTTCGGAGCTCGGCCGGACCACTCGCGCGATCGACCTCGCGGCAGATGACGACGATGACGGCCTTACCAACGAGGAAGAGCTCGATAATGGGACCGACCTCGACGACTCCGACAGCGATGATGACGGAATCCTTGATGGAACCGAGGTCAACGGAGAAAATCCGACCGACCCGAACGACGCAGACTCAGACGACGATCGCCTCTGCGACGGACCCGATTCCGTAGATGGTGTCTGCACCGGCGGAGAGGACCTCGACGCGGATGGCGTGCGGGACGAGGGCGAAACGGATCCAAACACCGCGGACACCGACGGTGGCTCGGTAGACGATGGCACCGAGGTGCTAGATGACGGTACCGACCCGCTCTACGCTGGCGATGACCGCGGCGGAGACCCCGATGGCGACGGCCTCACTAACGAACGGGAGGTCGAGATCGGCACCGACCCTATCAATCGGGATACCGATGGCGACGGAGTGGATGACGGTACGGAGAGCTTTGGGGACAACCCGACCAACCCGCTAAACCCCGATACGGACGGCGATCGCCTCTGCGACGGCCCGAACCCGGTGACCGACATCTGCATCGGCGGCGAAGACATGAACGCCGACGGAGTTCGCGACGAGGACGAGACCAACCCCAACGACGAAGACACCGACAACGGCTCGGTCGACGACGGCACGGAGGTCATTGAGAACGCCACCGACCCTCTGGATCCGACTGACGATCTCCCGCCCGGAATCGATCCTGATGGCGATGGTCTTGCGACCGACGATGAGATCGTCATCGGTACTGATCCACGGGATCCGGACACCGATGACGACGGTCTACTCGATGGCGTCGAGGTGAACGGCGACAACCCGACGGACCCGCTCGACCCTGACTCAGACGCCGATGGATTGTGTGACGGCTCCGGAACCGTGGCTCCCTTCTGTAGCAGCGGGGAGGACCTTGACCTCGACGGGACGTTCGACGACGGCGAGTCCGACCCCAACGACGCAGACACCGACGACGATTGTCTGACCGACGGCGAAGAGATCCGCCTTGGGTCCGACCCGACCAATCCAGACAGCGACGGCGACGGCGTGCTGGACGGTACGGAGGCAGGGGTTGGTGTCGATGACATTCATCCGGACACGGACATGGACGCTGGCATCTGTGTGCCGGATGAGGATCCGAGCACCACGACGGATCCCGACGATCCGGACACCGACGGTGGCGGCAACACCGACGGTGAGGAGGACACCAACGGCAATGGCCAAGTCGACGACGGTGAGACCGATCCGAACGACAGCCGCGACGACCGGGATGGTGACGGCTCCTACGTGTGGCCCGATGGCGTTCACGCTCGCGGCGGCACCGTCTTCGGCTGCGCGTCGACCGAATCCAACGGTACGCCGTGGGGCGCGCTGCTGGTCCTGGGAGTCCTCTTCCACGGCCGTCGCCGTCGCCGGTTTCGGCACGCACGCTCGGTGATGTCGCAGGGCATTCGGTCCAGTCGCGCTTGGTCGCGGCTGGTCGCACCTGTCGTGTTGGCTCTCGCTATGTTGATGCCCTCCCCAGTCCAGGGCCAGTCCCTTGAGGGCTTCGACGCGCAGAATTTTCATCCGATGCCCTCGCAGCGGAACGGCTTCTTCAACCTCTCGACCGGCCGCCTGTCTCCTCAGGGATCGTGGGAAGCCGGACTCTTCGTCAACTACGCGGATGACCCGCTTGTTCTCGAGCTCGGCGACGACCGCATCGCACGGGTCGTGAAGAACCAGCTCGTCATCAACCTGCTAGGTGCGTTCTCGATCACGGACTTCCTAGAGGTCGGCGTCGACGTGCCGCTGATTCTAACGCAAGGCGGAGATGACCGCTTCGAAGAAGCCGGCTTCGGCATCGGCGACCTCCGCCTGGTTCCGCGCGTCGCAATCCTTGGGAGCGAAGTTGGCGACCGGCTTGGGCTGGCGTTCCTGCTCGACCTCCGGCTTCCAACAGGAAGTTCGGATAAGTTTCAGGGCGGCGAGCTCCGCGTCGAGCCTCGTTTTGCGCTCGACTATCTGCTTGCTGGTGGCATCCGATTGGGCGCCAACCTGGGGTGGTCTTTTCGCCCCAAGGCACAGTTCTTTGATCTGACGGTAAACGACTCGCTCACGTGGGGACTCGCCGCCGACATTCCCGTCGGAGAGCGTCTTCACCTGATCCCCGAGATTGCAGGTGGCGCCTCGTTTCTTGCAGATGACCTCGGCGCCGAGGAGGCTCCGGTTGAGTTGATCGCAGGTGCTCGATACATTTTCGACAACGGGCTCGCCGTTCACGGCGGTCTCGGCACCGGCGTGATCCAAGGTTGGTCCGCTCCGGACTGGCGAATCTTCGCCGGCGTAACGTTCGGCCCACCGATCGTTGTCGAAAACGATCGGGACCGCGACGGCATCACCGACGACCTCGACGCGTGCCCCGATGTGCCTGAGGACATCGACGGGGTCGACGACCAAGATGGCTGTCCCGAGGACAATGACAGTGACGGAATTGAGGACGCCGTCGACGCGTGCCCGCTTCAGCCGGAGGACCTTGATGACTTCGAAGACGCTGACGGTTGCCCGGACCCAGACAACGATGGAGACGGCATTCTCGACGTGAACGACATCGCTCCGCTCGATCCCGAGGACTTCGACGGGTGGCAGGACGAGGACGGTGACCCCGATCCAGACAACGACTTCGACTCGATCCTCGATGGAGACGATTCGTGTCCGATCGAGCCTGAAGTGTTCAACGGTGTCGACGACTTCGACGGCTGTCCGGATGTCGGCGGCTTGGTACTGGTGACCTGTGAAGCGGTGGAGCTGGGCGAGAAGGTGCACTTCGAGTTTGACTCTGCCGTCATCCTACCGGAGTCGTTCGAGATGTTGACCCAGGTGGCGACTGCACTCCAGGCGGCGGATCACGTTCGTCGAATTCGAATCGAAGGGCATACGGATGACCGCGGAACCGATATCTACAACGTCAATCTGTCGGATCGTCGTGCTGCAGCCGTTCGTCGTTTCGTCATCGAGCATGGGCTCGGCGAAGAGCGTTCAGAGTTCGTAGGGTACGGCGAGAGTCGACCGGTTAGCCCGAACACAACGGACGCAGGGCGAGCGCAAAACCGCCGCGTAGAGATAGTGATCGTGGAGCAAACTCGGTGCACCGACCAATAGGAGCCACGCCCACGTCTAACTCGATTCGCGGCGAGAGCCGCCCGGCAAGTGTCGGCCACAGTTGGAGTCTTGAGGGCGTGGCATCGCGAACCGACCCGTAACGGTGAGGACTTCCTGCCCTTCAGGCTGTCCGCGTTGTGGGAGCAAAAACCAATCGAGGCGCGGCATATTGCCGCGCCTCGATTGGTTTTTGCTCGGTCTAAGCGGCTACTATCAACCGCCTAGCTCAGCTGCGCTCTACGCCGGGGGAGGGCCGGGAGGCAGTTCCTCGCCTGGTGCGGGTCCCGGAGGTGCCGCTAAGGGCGCAGCCACGGAAGGAGCAGCTGCTGTGTCGGCGCCCTTGCCAGCGCGGTTCTTCCAGAGCCATCCCATAAGGCCAGCCGTCACGCTGAAGACGACAACCAGTGCGACCCAGCTGTGAAGAATCGCGGAGATGATGATCGTCAGCGACGTGAGGATGAAGGCGATCGGGAAGGTGATCAGCGCAATGAGGAATTTGCTGCCCTTCTTGAGGAACGGCAGGATGCCAGCGATCGCGTGCAGCGGTGAGAAGACCATCTGCATGCCGATCCACATCAGGAAGAACCCGAGGATGCGGAGGCCCCACTTGAGAGCGGCTGCTTCGAACTTCATCGTCTCGATTGCCGACTCGCGGTCGCCGGTGAGAATGCGAAGGAAGTCTCGGTCCTCAATGTTGTGCTCCACAAGGGAGCTCCCCGTTGCCTCACCGAATCCGGTGACGGTGCTGCCGGGGCTCAATGCGCGCCAGCTCAAGCGATGGTCGCCAATGCTGGGGTTCGCGGGGCCCCCGTAACCGATATAAACGTGATCGCCTGAAATCGTCCCGCGCGACGCCTCACCCAGAAGGTTGAGGGAGCTGGGATTGAGGGTTTCTCCACCCGGCATGTTCGCGTCCTCGACCCTGATCTGCCAGACCCCGATGCTGGCGGAATCTCCCGTCCAGCTGTCCCCCTGAACCTGCATCGGAGGGTTGTTGTAGGCGGGTTCTTCCATGCCGCTGGTGCGCGGACTGGACGTCCACTCCATCTCGTAGGTGTAGGTCGTGGTCGTCTCGGTGCCGCCGCCAACCTTGTCGCGAGTCTCGCTCTGGCTGTTCTGGACCCACGCGTACATCTCTACGTTTCGCGAGAGATTGATGTAGTTGCCTGGCTGCAGGTACGCCGGGTCGCCGAGCATGGAGTCGGATGCCAACGCTCCAGTGACAGACACGAACTCCCCGTCGTTGCTCGCTGAGTCAGCATCAACCTCGGCCGAATTGCTCTCACAGATCTTGCCCATATTGGGCAGGCCTTCGTTCTTGAAGAGGACGTAGAACGAGATGAGAAACATGAGGATCCCGATTGGGATCGCCATGACGGAGTTCATCAAGTTTCCGAGAAACCCGGTGCTTTTGGTTCGGACGATGGCCATTTGCGCCTCCTAGGGGCTGTAGCGTGGCTGTTTTGGGGAGATAGAGAAGAATAGCCATGGTCAATCCCGATACGCAAGTGCGGATCTCTCGTGGTAGCCTCCTGTTGCGCCATCTTGCACGGTGGCCGCTGACTTCATCGCCCCGGTCTATGTTTACGATTCGACCCGACCTTCGCTTCCTCAATCATGGTTCGTTCGGATCCTGTCCGGAGCCAGTGCGCTCCAGGCAACGTGAAGTGGTCGACGCCCTCGAGCGCGATCCGATCTGGTTCATGGCTGGGAAGCTAGAGGAGCACCTCGACCGCTCCAGAGCTCGCCTCGCTCGCTTCCTCGGCGCGAACGCCGTGGACTTGGCCTTTGTGACCAACGCCACACAAGGAGTGAACGCAGTCATCCGTTCGGCGGAGTTCAAACCGGGAGACCAAATCCTCACCACGGATCAAGCCTACAACGCCTGCGCGAACGCCCTCCGGTTCGTCGCCGACCGAGCAGGCGCAGAGCTGGTCGTGGTGCCAATCCCGTTTCCGATCAAATCTCCCGACCAGGTGGTCGAGGCGATCGTTGACGCGGTGACGCCGCGAACTCGCCTCGCGATGATCGACCACATCACCAGCTCGACAGGATTGGTCCTGCCGATCGAGACGATCGTGCGCGAACTGGAGGGGCGTGGTGTTCGGGTGCTCGTTGACGGTGCGCACGCGCCGGGAATGGTCCCGCTCGACCTGAATGCGCTCGGTGCGTCCTACTACGCAGGCAATTGTCACAAATGGGTCTGTGCTCCGAAAGGCGCCGCCTTTCTTCATGTTCGAGAGGACCTCCGCGACGAGGTGCGGCCCACGTCGATCAGCCATGGCGCCAACATGGAGGATCCCAACCGTTCGCGCTTCCACCTGGAGTTTGACTGGTGCGGCACCTTTGACCCGTCCCCGTGGATTTGCATCGAGACCGCAATCGACGTGATGGACGCGACGTATGGTGGCTGGGACGCGATTAGGGATGGGAATCGCCAAAACGCGCTCGCCGGACAGGCGCTACTCTGCGAATCTCTCGGCATCGACAAGCCAGCGCCAGCCGAGATGATCGGCGCGCTCGCAGCGGTGCCCCTAGGAAATCTCGGAGAAGAGAAGAGCCCGCACAAGTACCTGCCCGCTCCATTGGCACTCGTGCTGCGGAACAAGCACAAGATCGAAGTCCCGGTGTTCCCCTGGCCGGCCTGGCCAGACCTTCTGCTGCGCATCTCGATGCAGCGTTACAATACGCTGGAAGACGTCGAGGCACTCTGTGCTGCCCTCAAAGAAGAAGGAGTGGCCCGATGAGAGTCTGCCAGTGGCTGATCATTGCCTGTCTTGCGTCCGCGGGCTGCGAGTCAGGCGAAGCGCCGGTCCCCGAGACAGAGCCTGCGGCGGTGTCCGCGGCGCAAGCAAACGAGGCCGCGGACGACTCCGAGCCAACGGAAGGACAGGCGGAGGAACAGGATCAACTCAGTGAATACCTCGACTTCATCGAACTCACGACGGCCGGCGCGTCGCCCGACGATGAGCTGCCTATGCTGGTTGTGGTCCATGGGTACGGCGACAGCCCTGAGGGAATCTCCGGGCTCTTCCGCGGGCTTGAGGCTCCGGTGAGGCTGATCATGCCGCGCGGTCCTTTCCCGCACGCGCGCGGAGGGCACAGTTGGTACGATATCGGGAGCGCTGACTACGCAGGGCAGGTTACCGAATCCGCCGACGGAGTAGCCGAGCTCGCACGGCATCTCTCGGGCATACGACCGACGACTGTGCGCATGGTCTCTGGGTTCTCGCAGGGCGGAATTCTCAGCTATGAGCTGGCCGCTCGCCACGACGGTCTATTTGCTGCTGCGTTCCCGATCGCCGGCAAGCTGCCCAACGCAGAGGGACTCATCGCTGGTCCGGAGGGTCCGGTCACGCGCGTCCATGCCTTCCACGGTGAGGCAGATGACAGGATTCCGTTCGCCGACGGAGAGTCCGCCGTTGCCGCGCTGCAAGGGGCGGGGTGGGCGGTCGAGATGACCAGCGTGGCTGGCGTCGGACATAGCATCAACGCGGAGATGCGCGAGGCGCTCTACGCCGCGGTCATCAGCGCGCTGCCGCTCTAGGCCTCAGTCGATCGCGACGTCGCTGTCCTCGGCCACGTCGTCTGCGTTTGTGTCCGAGGTTGCATCGGTGTCTTCGGCGACATCGGTGTCTGTCGCTACGTCTGTGTCCGTGTCCGCGTCGTCCGTTGCATCGGCCTCGACGTCCTCGATCACGTCGGCGTCGAGATTGGTATCAGCATCGATCAGCGCGTCGGCGTCGCCCGCCACATCAGCCACGTCTGCCTCAGTGTCGAATCCGACGTCTGTGTCCGCGATAGTGTCGGCCTCAACATCCGTTGCGACATCTTCCTGTGCGTCGGGTGCAGCATCAGCCACAGCATCAGCTTCGACGCCGGTGTCTTCCATGCCCGCGTCGGTCCCTGTGTCGGCGGCACCGGCATCGGTGGGGCCCGCTTCGCCGGAGTCGGCTCCAGGATTGCCGACCTCCGTCGGGACAAGAGCGTCGCAACTGGCGAGGACGAACACGAGTGCGAGCGCGCAAGACGCCCGTAGCTTAAGCATCTTCATCGTGATCCGACCGAGTTAATGGAAACAACTGAATACCGAGTTGATAGACGTTCTGTGGATTGGGGTCACGCATCGAAAGGTCGAGAACCCGTTCACCAAACGCATGGATTCTAGACTTCAACTCAGCGACCGTATCGTCTGAGACGACGATGGTCAGAGCGTAGAGGTCGCGCCGGTCGCGCTCCACCAATTCGATGGATTCACCAGCACGCTCCAGCATCTGTCGATGGTAATTCCCGAGCGCCAGTGAACGGACCTCATGGCCTGTCGTAATCGCGGCGTCGCCCTGCATCAGTGTGCCCTCGTCATCGCGGATCAGTAGCCCGAGGTCGAGCAGCAGCGCGAGCGCCTTCTCCGCCTGTGCGGGCCGGATAGCCGGGACGAGTCGCGAGGCGATCCAAGCGGGATCCTCGACAAAGTCCGGCCTCATCACCATCTCGCGAATCACTGGATTGTACCATCGGGAGAGGTAGTCGAAGAAACCGTGGTCAATCCGCCGTGCGCCTCGATACGTCCGCGAGGCGGCGACCCTTTCGTAGGCCTCGTTGCGGTCCGCGTCCTTCTCAGCCTGCTCCAGCGTGACCAGGTTGCTGAAGAATCGCGCTTCATCGCGGTCGAGCTTTAGTGCCGATGCGAACTTCTCGACGGAATCGGAGCTAAGGTTGCGACGACCGTCGATGACGAGCTTCAGGAAGTTCGGCGAGGAGTAGCCGGCCTTGCGCGAGAAGTAGCGGTACGAGAATGCCCGCGTGTTTGCTTTCGCCGCGTCATAGTAGTCGCCGAGGTACTCGCGATAACTAAGGTAGGTGAAGATATCAGGCTTCCAATCCAAACGATGCTCCATCAATTCTTGAATACACAAGGTAGCACATCGGAGTGCTTCGACCAGTGCATTGGCCAAACGATCTCGCAGGAACTGTATCCACTAAGAATACGGTGGACCACGTCGCGATTGGTTTTCTGCGGTTGGTTTTCGTGGGTCGTGGTGGCGTTTCGTGGGTCGTGGTGTTTTGTCGTTGTGGCGTGTCGTGGCTCTTGGTGTTTCGTCGGTCTTTTCGCCGCCGGGGTGACGGGCTTGTTGCACCCGCCGTAAACGACGGGTCTAGGAGCGCTCTGGGCTGAAGCCCACGCTGCGCCCCCGGAAGGGGGCTGGGCGATGGTCCCGAGTGTGGTTAAGTGCTGCGTATCCCTCGCCGCGGCTATCCCATGACACGACCTACTGTTCTCCTCTTCGACATCGACGGGACGCTGATCACGAGCGGCGGCGGCTCTCGCCGTGCACTTGAGGCCGGCGTTGCCGCATACCTCGGCTTGGAGTCGTTTGAGGCCGAGTTTTCGTTCGGCGGGATGACGGACCGTGGGATCATGCGTGGGGCGCTAAAGCAGGCAGGCGCGGAGGCAAGCGAGACGCGGATCGATGAAGTGATCGCGTTTTACCTGGAGCGACTACCGGACGTGCTCAGCGAGTCGGGCGTCTATCGAACTCACGAAGGCGTTCACGAGATTCTCGATGCGGTGACTGATGCTGATCACTGCGCAGTCGGCCTCGGTACCGGTAACCTAGAGGTGGGCGCACGGCTGAAACTCGACGCTGTCGGGTTGAACCCATACTTCTCGTTCGGTGGGTTTGGCTGCGACGCCGAGCCGAGAGATCAGCTCATTCTGGCCGGTGCCAAGCGAGGGGCGGCTGCGTTAGATCTCGCGCTGGACGAGTGTCGCGTGGTGATCATCGGAGACACCATTCGCGATGTTGACGCCGCCCACGCCAACGGGTTCGAGTGCGTCGCAGTCTCGACAGGAGGCGTTTCTCACGAGCGGTTGGCGCAAACAAAGACCGAGATCTTGGTCGCGTCATTGACCGAACAAGCAGCCCTCGATTGGCTGCTCGGGTAGGGGGGAATTCCGCCGGACGCGGACACTACTCGCCGCAATCCGCGAACCAGCGCTGGTCTCCGATCTGGACCGGGACGCGCTCGGAGGAACGGGCGAGCGTGATCTCACCGGCTTCGTTGGTGACCGCCTCCTCGCCGGCAATCGTCAGGTTCTGGTTGCCTGCAGGAAAATGGCACACGTATGCCTCAACGTCCGACCGTCGGCCTCGCGTGCGGTTCGGCGGCGCCAGAGGCTCGTTGGGTTCCGCCCAGTCCTCTTCAAAGTCATCGAAGAAGTTGTCCCCGATATCATCTCCGGCGAGCACTCGGGCGCCGAGAGCGGACCATTCAGATGCCTGCGGCACGCCGACCTCAAGCTCTTGGTACTCCCAGCGTAGACAGCGCCGCTCCTCGATTAGTCGTACGGAGACCGTCTCCGCGTCGCAGGTGGAGTAGACGAGCATACGGGGCTCTGAGACCGCGAGGTCGAACGACATCGTGTCGCCGGGGACCGTTGCCGGTCGCGTGACGCAGCCGACCGTGCCTAGCACGCCAGTGGCCGCGAAGATTCCCGCTCGGAGGTGTTGATTGAGCATGGACTTAGGTTGCCAGGAACCAGTTCCCTGTCAACCCGTGCTTGGCAAAGCACCCCGCTAGGGCCTAGGCCTTCGCCGGCAACTCGATCGCCAAATCGCCGATGGCATCTGCGAACTCAACTGCCAGGATCTGCTCGTGGTACATCCGCCCGTTGAACCCGACGACGGTCGTCACAAGTTTCCCACGCGGCGCGAAGTAGAGAACCGAGGGAGTGGAGCGAATGTTGTACTTTCGTCCAGCGGTGAGGTTCTCGCGAGCATTTGCTTCGCACACCTTCACCTTGCCGTCGTACTTGCCGGCCAGCTTCATCATGACTGGCTCAAGCTTCTTGCACGGAGGGCAGCCAGGGCCCCAGAAGTCGACGATCACTGGGATGTCGGACTTCATGACTTCCTGCACGAAGTTCTCTTCCGTCAGGTGAAGCGGTTGTTTGTCCGGGATGGACTCGCCAAAGAGTTTGCTCAGTAGACCCATTCTAATTGCCTATTCGTAGGAGACGATGAAGGAGCGCATGACGATGTTGCCTGCGTTCTCGGGGGGGGCCTGGCCGCCCAACCATCCGTAGTAGTCGATCGAGAGCTCTTCGCCGGGCGTCGCGAGGTCGGTGACATCAACGATGAACGGTTCGACCCCCTGCCCCGGGCACCATCCGCCGCGACCGAACCACCAGGTGCCCCACTGGTTGGGGACCGCTCCTTGGTCGATCGCCTCGCGGCAGGCTTCCTGGTTTCCGACCGCCTCGTGTTCTCGGTAGAACGACCGCCCACCGATGATGAACTCGTGCTGGTGGTTGCAGAACTCTGCACACTGGTTGGTGTCTGCGCCATGCCCGGTGATGATAGCCCACAGCTCGACGCGGGTGGCAGCCTCCGGAATGACGACCCGCATGCGCTCGCGGTCGACATTGTACTCAGCGTTGAAGTTCTTGCCGCCCCACAGCTCCCCGATCTCGATCGGCTGGTAGCCCTTGTCTTGATTCGAGAAGCGAAGCGTCAGGTACGTCGACGTCGGCTGGACGTTCCATTCCGGAGCCCACTCCCAGCGGAAGTGACGAGTACCGCCTTCACGTAGGTGAACCAGGGCTGGAGTCATGTCGACAATCCAGCGTCCCTCACGGTGATACGTGGTGATGTGACGAGCGAGCTCAACGCGGGTCTCGTCCTCACCTTCTCCTTCGTAAAGCCAGAGGTGAGCGAGGTAGTCCCAGGCTCCACAGTTTCCGACTTCAGGCGCGTTCGGGTTCGGGCAGTGCTGAGTGACGTCCAGCTCAAGTGTATCGAAATTGGCCATCTCTTCGGCTGAAGGGAGCTCAATGTTGATGTCTTCAAACTGTTCGATGACCTCCCCTTCCCAGAACACCACTTCAGTCGCGTTCACCGCATCCAACTCCAGCTGACGTGCCGCTTCAAAGTTGTAGTAGCGCGCTTCGTTGGTCACGTAAGAGATGTTGCGCTCCCAAGGCCAGAGCTCAGCGGCTTGGAGTTCGGGATCGATGCGCGTGACATCCGCGAGTGAGCCGACTCCACGAATCTGTTGGAACCGGTCGACCGTCAGACCAAGCTGTCCAATTCCGGTCGCGAGCGAGCCGCCGATCCAGGCGTCCAGCGCTCCGGCTCGAGTGTTCACCACGTGTAGACGTTCCGCCCAGTGTGCGGCGTCGGCTGGCGAGAGCTGTGAGAGAGCATCGTCGACGCGAGTCTGCATTGCGCTGAGCGAGGTCTCTGCTGCGCTGTCGGTGCCTTTTACCGAAACGAAGAAGTAGTGCGCGTTGAGCGGGGACTCCGTCACCAACTGCGCCACGCCATCTTCCCAGATCGAGGCGCTGTTCAGATCGCTGAAGACGATGTTGTCCGGCACGAAGAGGTACGACTCGCAGCCGCTCCACTCTTCGGAGAGCGTCCAGTCGGTGCCGTCCATCAGCGTGACCGTGAAGTCGCCGCCGATTTCGTGCCTGCGTCGGCCCGTCTCGTCGGGATCGAACTCACGAACCGGTAGTTCGAGTGCCTCGCAGATATCCATCTCCACGATTGTATCGGGTGCCGTGTCCGCTTCGACGGAGTCTTCCTCGACAACGTCCAGAGACACGTCGGTATCCATCGCGTTTTCCGCCGCGTCCGTCGCGCCCGTATCGACGGTCTCTTCCTCATCGTCGCCGCAGCCTGCGGCCAGAACGAGCGATAGGGGGAGAAGGTGCTTCGGACTGATTTGGATACGCATGGCAGCAGGCGAGGAAGGCAGGAGCAGAATGCGGGATTTGAGATGGCAGGGCTCGTCCCGTAGGTCAACTGCTCACCCCCGACTTCACGGGCAAGGGCGCGCGCTGCTTGTGCGCGCCTGCTTAGGCCGTCGCGCGCGCCAGCCGTCCGGGCTTTGCGCCGGTCAGCTGGTCGTCTCGGATGATAACTTGGCCCGCGACCATCGTCGCTCGGTACCCGCTCGCGTCCTGCAGGAATCGCGTGCCTCCGGCGGGCAGATCATTCACGAGCCGAGGCAAGCTGAGCTGGAGGTTCGCATGATCGATCACGTTGATGTCTGCGCGTCTTCCGACCTCGATCGCACCTCGATCCTGGAAGCCCAGGTGGTCGGCCGTGTCCTTGGTCATCATCTGAACAATACGCTCCAGCGGGATCTGGCCGGCTTCGCGGTCCCGAGTCCAGTGCGTGAGCATGAAGGTTGGGAAGCTCGAATCGCAGATTGTGCCGACATGGGCGCCGCCGTCGGACAGGCCCGGCAGTGCCAAAGGATGGGTCATCATCGTGCGGACGTTCTCTAAGTTCTGCTCCAGGTAGTTGAAGATCGGGAAGTAGAGCAGCCGTGCTCCGTCCTCCTCCAAGAGCACGTCGTACAAGACCTCAAGGACTGGCTTTCCGGAGTCGAACGACTCCGCCAAAATCGACTCCGTCGGGCTAGGCTCGTAGTTGAAGCCCTCTGCGAGCCGATAGAGCCGCATCGCGACGAAATCGAGGTGGGCGAGCAACTCATCAGCAAGTGGAGGAATCTGGCTTCCGTCGCCCGTCACCGACACCGACTTCTCACTCAGGAGCTGCGCTTTGAAGGCCGGGTCTCGCATCCGCTCCACCCGCTCAGCGAACGGAAGATCAGCGATTTCCAAGTAGCTCGGGAACCCCATGAAAGGCTGGAACGTCGCCTGCAGACCGAGGATGACTCCGATGCCACGCGGCGCAACCTGAACCTTGATCGGGACGCCTCGCTCGGTTGCGGCCTCGGCCCGACGTAGAATCTTCTGCCACTGCGCGGTGTCCTTGTTCCGCTGCATTAGCGAAACCGAGAGCGGCCGACCGGCGTGTTCAGCCATCTGCTCCAGAATGTCGAACTCAGGATCGAAGCGGTCGAAGGACTCGGCCATGTCGAAGTCCGAAACTGCTTGAAGCACTCGGTGTCCCAGCCCGTGATAGGCCTCAGCGATGCCAAGCAGCTCGCGAGTCTTTGCCTCGGCAGAAGGCGTTGGCTTCCCCGTGATGTCCCGGTGATTGTCGGTGCGGCCCGTCGAGAATCCGACAGCGCCCGCTTCCAGACCTTCGCGGACGACCGCTTTCATCTTGGCGATCTCCTCGTCGGTCGCTGCGCACTCGGCGATGCCGCGGTCGCGCATGACGTAGACGCGGACTGCGTCGTGGGGGACCTGCACCGCAATATCGATCGTGTGCGGCTTTGAGTCGATCGCGTCCATATACTCAGGGAACGACTCCCACTCCCAGGTGATGCCCTCGCTTAGCGCGGTGCCAGGGATATCCTCAACGCCCTGCATCAGCTCAATCAGGCGCTCGCGATCGTCGGCGTGGCACGGAGCGAACCCGACGCCGCAGCTACCCAACACCGCGGTGGTGACCCCATGGTTCACGACCGGCTGGAGGTCCTCGTCCCAGGAAACCTGGCCGTCGAGGTGCGTGTGAATGTCCACGAATCCTGGGGTGACGATACAACCCGAAGCGTCGATGGTCTCCTTGGCCTCTCCGAGGTCGCCGCCGACCGCGACGATTCGGCCGTCACGGACCGCGATGTTCGCTTTGCGCGGCGCAGATCCAGTGCCATCTACCAAGAGTCCGTTTTCGATCTTCAAGTCGTACATTCGTTGCTCCAAGCGGGTTGAACGCACGGCTTTGAAGGATCATCACTCGATCCGCAAGGGTAAAGTGGCACTCAGTGCCACTTTGGGTGTGGGATCGTTGCCCGCCGCCTTCGCCGTGCTAAGACTGTTGCGGTGGAAGGGCCGAGAACGATCCGGTCGAAAGCAGGATCAACGGCCAGGCACCCGTCGCGCGCTGGTCGATCAGGAGCGACATCGAAGCCGGAGCGAGTTGCCTGATGATGTCAGGGTCGTTTGCCGATCGTGCCAACGCCAGCGTCCCTTCGGCAAAAGCCACAATCGCGGTCGCCGGAAACTCGGGGTTGGGCACCTGAATTTCACCCCGGGCGTCGGCGGCGCGCAGCGCTTCACCTAGGCGAGCCCGCCACATGTCAAACGCAACATCGACCGCCTGAAGCAACGCGTGGTCGTCGTCGCCGGCCTCACCAGACAACCGGGAAAAGAGGCTCCCGGTGCAGCGACCGTGCGCAATGAGCGAAGCCTTCTGCTCTTGTTGCAGGAGCGAGAACATCCGCTGAATTTGTCCACGGATCGGCATACCCTCGTGCAGCGCTCGGTCGAGCATGCGCTGGCGCCTTTCAGAGAACTCGGCGACGACCGCGACGCCCAGCGCGCACTTGTTCTCGATGAGACGATAGAACTGAGCTCGCGAAATCTGAGCCGCCTTCACCACTTCTGTGACGTTCACAGACGCGTAGCCGCGCCGGTACATCATCTCCGCGGCGGCAGAGACGAGCTTCTCACGGGGATTCTCCGGCATGGGTCTCTTTTCAGGTTCTTCAGTCCTAGCGAGAGTACCCGTCGCGCGAAGCTGTCGCAAATACAGTTCGTTTCTTCGGGATCGACCGTCTGCGCGTTGCGCCGCGGCCTCCGCCTTCCTAGCCTTCAAGCGCAGAGCCTCTCGATGGAGGCGGCACTCGTAGATGAATTGTAAGCCGCTCATTGCGGCAGGGGAAAAATGCTATGGCCGAACAGCGAAAAGCAGCGCTATTCGTGGATTTTGATAACATTTACCTTGGGCTACGGCAGATCGACCCGGACGCTGCGGAGGAGTTCGCAACGAACCCGAGTCGATGGTTGAGCTGGATCGAGAGGTTTCGGGCCGGGTTCGAACTCGGGGCAGACGACACTCCGGTTCGCCGGATTCTGCTAAGAAAATGTTACCTCAATCCACGCAGTTTTAGCCGGTACCGCGCCGACTTCAGTCGGGCCGCATTTCAGGTCGTCGACTGCCCGCCGATCACTCGACAAGGCAAGACCAGCACCGACATTCGCATGGTGATGGATATCCTCGACACGCTGAATCACAGCACACACTTCGATGAGTTCATCCTGCTCTCGGCCGACGCGGACTTCACGCCGGTCCTGCATCGCCTCCGAATGCACGACCGACGGACCCTGATCGTCTCAGTCGGACCCGCGTCTCCCGCCTACCGCAACGCTACGGACACCCTCGTCTCAGAAGATGAGTTTGTGACAACAGCCCTCGGCGGAGTCGTCGGCGGCCGCGGTGAAGCTGTAAAGACCACCAGCAGCGCTGAGGAAGAGCTTTTCGACGAGATGGCCGATGAGCTCGCTACCGCATGCGCAGACGAAGGTGATCTGGCGCCGGCGGCGATCCCCAGGATCTACGTGCGCTTTCAGGCGTTCCGCGAAAGTAGTGATTGGCTTGGGCACTGGTCGCTGCGCGGTCTCACCGAGGCGCTCGTCGCGCGCCGACCCGAGGCGATCGTCATCGAAGACCACGGGACCCATTGGTCCGTCATTCCTTCGGCGCCCAGCGTGGTATCCGACGATTCGGGCGCACGGCTGATTGTGGTGGGAGAGACCGATGGCGAGTTGCGCGCCGCAATTCTGGAGATTGTCGGCAATTTGCTCGCGATCTCTCCAGTGCCGGTTCCGATGCCGACCGCCGCCCAGCACGTGATCACTCGGCTCGGCCCAGTTGTCGCGGAGTCTGAGTGGGCAGGCTCCGGCTCGTTCAAAGCCCTGCTGGGACAGGCCGAAGGCTTCGGTCTCCAGCTCACCCAGCTCTCTCCCACGCGCTGGGTGCTCTTGGACCCAGAGAGACACGAGATTCCCGAGAGCGCGGAGCAAGTGGGTGGAGAAGGACCCGCGGTGCGTCTTGCTCGGCGAATCTGCCGCACGACAGGGGTCCCCGCGCTAACATCGGACCAGTACGAAGCACTCTTTAACGCGATCGCGGCAGCTCTCGAGCACGAGGGCTACGATCTCACCGACACGTCGAAGTCTGTTCGTGATCACCTGCTCGAGAACGGCTCCCCGATATCGCGCACCAGTATCAGCTTCGTGCTACGAGGGCTGGCCTTCGTGGGGCACGAACTCGACGCCGGCCCACAAGCCAACACCCGCCACCGACTTGCGCTCTCGTTTCGTAGGCAGGTCGCCACCCTCTGCGAGGACGCCGACCTAATGCTGACTGAAGAAGAAGAGGCGCTGCTGGATGAGTGGCTCTGCGTCGGGACCAGTGGCTGACGCTCGCCCGGGTTGACGCCGACCGATGGTCAGCGCATCGATTTGCCATGCCGATCACACCGCATCCAGCCAAGCTCTTCGACCCCACTCAACGTCATCTAGTGGTCCTAGCCCACCAGGACGACGAGCTCCCATACGCGGGGCTACTGACCAGGATGTTGAATGGCCCAGCCGAGAATTTCCGGGTCTGCTACGTCACGAACGGGGACGGACTGGCGCACGAGTCTTCGATGGGGCCTAAGCCCTACGCGAACCTGCGAAGGCTGGAGAGCACTCGCGCGTTGAACCGGCTCGCGATCGGCGACCAACAGACAACCTGGTGGGAGCACTCCGAGCTCTCGCTCTACGCCGAGTTTGGAGAGATGTCGGATGACGTTGCTGGAGACCGACCGATCTTCCCCGAATTCGAGGAGATCGCTGCCGAGATCCAGAGCGTGGTCGACGACTTCAGGCCTGACGCCGTTTGGACGATGGCTTGGCAGGGGGGAAATCCCGAGCACGACCTCACCCACGCAGCCGTGGTTCGGGCGGTCCGGTCAGCGGCTGTCACAGAGCGGCGCGAGATTCCCGTCTTTGAGTTGCCGGCCTACGAGCTCTTTGTCGTCGCGATGCGGTTCCGGCCCTGGGTTCGGAGAGATAAACACAGGATCTACCTGACCGATGCTGAGCTCGCTGCGAAGACCGACATGCTTGAGATGTACCCGTCGCAGGAGCGTGTCATCTCTGAGCTACGGCGCGCTGCCGTTGTCGCCGGCAAGCTCGGCCGATTGATCGGGCGGGGTTTCACGCTCGAGGAGTTCGCCGCGGTTGAGGAGTTCGCCCAGGTACCAACTGACCGCGACTACACACGGAGCACCCACCTCAGCGCGCGGTTCGACTATCCAGGCGATGACTGGCAGGGAAAGCCGATCGTGTTTGGTCGGACCCTCGCCAGGGTTGGTTCGGCCTGGCTGAAGCAGCGGCCTAGCTGAACTAACGGGTGCGCAGAACCAGACGGCTGTCGGTCGCGATGTTGATTTGGTCGCTGTTGTCTCCGGAGAGCCGTGCTGTTCCAACGTCGCCGTTTACGTCCATCGAGATTGACGCTGCGAGTCGGAACGCCCCTGCCGGGAGTTCGGCGAGCTCAGGGATTCGCATTTGAATGCCGTAACGGTTCGAGATCGCGGTGCGCAGGTTTCGGAAGTTCCGCACAACGCCCTCCGGATCACGCGAGTAGAGGAATGTTCCACCGGTGGCGCAGCCGACGTTTTCCAGAGCTTCGAGCGGGCCGATCTCAGCACCATCAAAGGGGTTATCGAGCTGCACGATGTGCACTCGCACGCCCTGAAGTCCGGCCAATTCACTGACAAACTCCGGCGTTTGGCGGGCGGCCGAGTTAGAGCCATTGTCCGGGCCATCCGTGAAGACGACCACGTGGCGGTCGAACGAGGCGCTGGTGTTGCTGGCCAGGTGTTCGATCGCGACTCGGATTGCAGCCCACGTCGAGCGTTGGCCCTCGTCGATGCCCTCGCCGTTTAGCGTGATCTGCCGGAGCGCAGCTTGCTGCTCACCAGAGCCAACCTCGGTGAGTGATTGCAGGCAGCCGTTCTCATCCGGGATGAAGTTCATCGACGGCGAACCCTCGCCCGTGAACCAGGTCAGGCAGGCCGCGGAGTCCTCGGGCGGATAGATGTCTTGGAGGCTTGAGACGAAGTCTAGCGCGGCCTCGATTCGACGATCGTCAGGATCGGTGGAGAAGCGGTCTCGAGCCTCGCCGGTCTCTTCGTTCAATCCGAGGATCGACGAGCCATTCGTGACGACGACCATGATGCTCTTCTCTCGCGCAGCTGATTGCTCCGGAAGGTAGCGGAGGCTGCCCTGAATCATCTCAATCGACACGTCGAACCCGCAGACCATCTCGCTGTCGCGAACTTCAGCGTTTCGTTGGCGACAGGTATAGGGTCCGGTCAACTGGCCGCAGTCCCCATCGGTCTCACAGATCACGTCCGGGCTAGGGTAGAGCACCACGTCTTCGAATGAGACGTCCCCTGTCGTGAAGGACTCGTTGAGCACGAGGCTCTCGTTGTTCACGTTCGAGCCAGGCGCGACGGTACGATCGTCGACATCGACGATGCTGAAGAGGAAATCGAACTCCGCTCCAGTACCTGTCAGGCAGTCATCGGCGTCCTGTGCGCCCACAACGTCAATCCGCTGAATCGTGCGCTCCGTGCCGATTGGGCCAACCGGACCGGTGTCTTCGGTCGATGTCGTTCCGTCACGGTCACCGTTACATGCGGCCGCGAGGCAGAGGAGCAGAGCTAGAGAGGGCTTTCGAAGCATGTTTGGTCAGGTCGAGAGGTCAGTCGGCGCGCATAGTGGCGGCGCCTACAGTCCGGGTCAACTCCAACACCGAGAAACCAGCAAGATGGCGCGACCGGGATCCTCGGATACCCCCCTCTAGCAGCAATCCTGCAAGAATCTGCGGACCTCTTCCTCTTCGACCGGCATCCCCGGCGACACTCCCTGCAGGAGATCCGCGCCAGCTGCCCGGAACCAATCAGCCTGTTCGCGCGTCTCGGCGCCAAAGCCGACGACCTGTAGCCCCATCGTGTGGGCCAACTCGATCAGTCCCTGCGTAAGCGCTGCGACTCGGGGCCTTGATACCACGTCCCGGGCAAACTCCGATGCGATGGTCACCGTCTCAAAATACGGAGACCGAAGGGTCCGGACGCTGGTATTTGCTGTGCCGAAGTTGTCCAGCCCAAGTCCGACGCCCAGTTCGTGCAGTTGGCGGAGCACGGTCTGCGCCTCGACCTCTTCGTTGGCGGCGAAGCCGTGGCAAAGATCGAGCGACAGCAACTCTGGGTGGATGCCAGTGCGCTTGATCGCGTTCGCCAACGTGCTGACCAAGTCGCCGTGCAGGCACTCCCGCTCCGAGACGTTGATCACGAATCGTGGGCTCGTCGCCGGCGCTTCTGCCAGAAGGTCGCACACATGGTTGATAACCCAGGAGCCCAGCGGGCCGATGAGGCCGGTCTCCTCGGCCGTGCGAATAACGGCCCCGGTCGGAAGCGACTGCCCATGCTCGTCTTGTACTCGAACGAACGCCTCAAAAGCGACGATTCGCCCAGTGCGAGCACAGACGCGAGGTTGGAAGTCGAGCCGCAGCGCTTCGTCGTGAATGGCGCGACGCAGGTGCTGCTCAAGCTGCATGCGCTCGAGCGCTCGAGTGTTCATCGCCTCATGGAAGAAGAGCGCGCGCCCCCGGCCGTCGGTCTTCGCGCGGTACATCGCGATGTCTGCACGTCGGATCAGATCCTCTGGAGTCGCGCCGTCGTCCGGGAATACGGTAATTCCGACGGATGTCCCGATGTGAATCGTGTGACCCTGAATGATGAATGGGCGTTCCATCTCCGAGATGATGCGCTCGGCGCTGTCTGCCGCGGCGTCTGTGTCCGTGAGCGAATTCAGGAGCAGCGTGAACTCATCGCCTCCGCGGCGAGCGACGGTGTCGCCCTCTCGCACGCAACTCTGCAGGCGGTTGGCGACCCGCTTAAGAAGCTCATCGCCGATGAGGTGGCCGAGCCCGTCGTTCACGAGCTTGAACCGGTCGAGATCCGCGAAGAGCACTGCGGTCAGCGTCCCCTCCCGCCGGCTTTGGTAGAGCGCGGTCCGAAGTCGGTCGGAGAAGAGGCGTCGGTTGGGAAGTCCGGTCAGAGAGTCATGCGTCGCTTGGTGCCGGATCGTCTCCTCCGCTTCCTTCCGCTCCGTCACATCGCGCGCGATGATGTGGACACCCACTGGGACTCGGTTCTTGCGAACGAGTCGGGGATTTACCTCGATCCAGACCGCCTTCCCGGCGCGTGTGTGCGCCATGACCTCGTAAGGCACCGTCGTATGCGACCCCGTCTCGTGATCCGCTGCATGCTCGGTGAGCCGCGGCAAGTAGTCCTCGAGGACGATCGTCTGGATGTTCGAGCCGATCAGGTCGTCGTGGTGATAACCGAAAGCACGGAGCGCCGCGCGGTTCGCCGACGTGATCCGACCCTCAAGGTCGTGGGTCAGGATGATGTCACTCGCGTTGTCGAAGAGCTCCCGATAGCGCTCGCGGCTACTACGCAAGCGCGTATTCAGAGCGTCGCGCTGCCTGATCGCCGCTTGTAAGTGCGAGAGCTGCTCCTGGAAGTCTTCCAGATCAGCGGCAAACTCTCTCGCGTCCTTGTTCGGTTTCGTCATAACTTACGCCGTACCCATTCCAAGCCGAGCCTTCATATCCTTGTGATCTTCACTGTGTTTGATGGCCTCGAGAGGCTCGATTTGACGTTTGCGAACGAGTTCGAAGAGCTCGTCGTTCAAGTGCCGATGCCCATCGTTACGGTTTGTAGTCATGATCGTGGCGATCTGCAGGGTCTTCGCTTGGCGGATGCAGTTCGAGACCGCAGATCCGCCGATGAGCACTTCGTACGCCGCGACACGTCCGCCGCCGATTCGCTTGCACAGGTGCTGATTAATCACGCCCTTCAGCATGTCAGCGAGCACGGAACGGACCTGCGTGTGCTGCTCAACCGGGAACATGTCGATGACTCGGTCGACCGTCCCGACCGCGGTTGAGGTGTGAAGCGTGCCGAACACTAGGTGGCCGGTTTGAGCGGTCTGCAGCGCGAGCTCAAGAGTCTCGCGGTCTCGGAGCTCTCCAACCAGAACGATGTCAGGATCTTCTCGTAGAGATGCGCGGAGGCCGCGTGCGAAGCTAGTCGTGCTCTTGCCGACTTCGCGTTGCGTGACCTTCGCCATCTTGCTCTTGTGCGCGTACTCGATCGGATCCTCGAGCGTGATCACATGTACCGGGCGGTTGGTGTTGATGTGGTCGATCAGTGCCGCCAGCGTGGTTGATTTACCCGAGCCAGTTGGACCGCAGACCAGGATTAAACCTTGGTGAAGGTTTGCGAAGGCGCGCGCAGCGACGGGCAGACCGAGCTTGTCCATCGAGAGCGTCTCGAGCGGGATAAGCCGTAGGACCGCGCTGACGCCCTGGCCGTCTCGGAAGACATTCACCCGGAAGCGAGCAAGATTCTCGACCTCGAACGCAAAGTCGCAGTCATGATGGAGGTTGAACTCCCGGATGGCGGACGTAGGCATCAGCCCCTCGAAGAGGTCGAGGATCTCCTCCGATCCGAGTGGCGAGAAGTCCGGAATCTCGAAGAGATCGCCAGCGATTCGCCAGCGAGGAAGTTGGTGCGCCGAGAGGTGCAAGTCCGACGCCTCCGAAGACGGCATGCGCTCAAGGATCGGGCGGATGCGCTCTAGGTCGTCGAGCTTGGCGACGATCGAGTGCTGGCCGGTACCGTGGATCTCCCGGTTCAGCTTGGGCGGACCTGCGGCGACGACTTGGGGGGCGGCGAGAGCAACGGACATCGGAATGCCGACAGGACGCTGAGCTGCATGCTGATGCGACGCGAGGGGGAGCTGGACTCCACCCGGTAGCGTTGCGCCAGACGTGACAACGGGCGCTGGGGCAGGCGGGGTGTCCGAGTCAGACGGCTTTAGCTGAAACGCATCGACCAGACGGTCAAAATCGGACATGCGCAGCAAGCCGATCTCCAACTCCAACTCGCCGAGCGCGGTTCGGACTCGCGTAGCAAGCTCCCTTCCCGGAGGATCGACAAATCCCACGAGCACGCGAGTGCCGTCTTGAGAGATAGGAATCAGACGGTGCCGGATCATCGCCTCTGAAGGAATCAGACGGATGAGAGTCGGAGTCGGGCGGATCTGGTCACGCTCGATCACCGGGAAGGTCGCCTTCAGATTGCGCTGGAGGAGACGGTCCGCGATCAACTTTGAGAGTCGCGTCGAGAACCCAGGCACACGGTCGCTGAGGTAGTCAAAAGCTCGCCGATCGAAACGAAGCGCGTAGGTCTGCTTTTGGCAGACAACGCTCTCCGTCCTTGGGTGCTCAAGCATCAAGCCGACTTCGCCGACGGTGTCGTTTGCCCGCAGGCGAGCCACCTCGATGTCGTAGCCTGAATTGGTGTCCTGAATTTGGGCAGTCGCCTCGCCCATCAATAGGACCCAAAAAGAATCTGACTTCTCGCCCGCCCGCATCAGCGGTTCGCCGACTGCATATTCCTGCAGCCGACTCATCGAGATGATCTTCTCCGTCGCGCCGCTGTCGACCGTGGAGAAGAGTTGGGATTGTCGAAAAGCGTTGACGACCCACTGTCGGAAGTCGCCTTCAATTGGATGCTCAACCATAATTTTGCCGAAAAGGTCGAGAGGAAGCGAATCGATCTATAGCCGTAGATCGACGCCGCTCTGGATGGGAATGGGTAACGAGCGCAATAATAGGGCACGAGTGACAGAAACTCAAAGTAAATTGGGCACTTACGCACAGTTCAGCACGTTCGGGCACATCGGCTTTCATGTCGTATGATCTGCTGAATTTCCCCTTAGAACTCTCCAGATAAGCGTATCAAGTCACACGTGTAACACACGTGTGACTTGACATGTGTTACACGGGTAATACACTGGGCGGCACCTCACGGAGAGAGTGCTATGAGCCCACGCAGAAAAGACCGAGTCCTCAACACACGGATTCCCGAAGACCTCGACCGAGAGATTCGAGAGCACGCCGAACGCCTTGACGTCTCTGTCTCCCAGTTCGTTCGCGAAGTGCTTGAGAAGACGGTCAATCTGGTCGGCAACCTATCAGGAAACGCTGAACGCCTCGTCAACGACATCGTCGACGACGTCGTGGAGTTTAGAACAGTGGGCGACCCCGAGGCTGCTGCACGTGCAGCCCGCGCTAAGGAGATCGGTAAAGCAGTGATCGGTTGGCAGAAGATCACCGTGAACCGGAACAGCCGCTGTGCACTCTCCAACGCCGACCTACGGCCTGGCGACGAAGCCCACCTCGGCATTCGCTCCGACGGCCGTCCCTCTGTGATGATCTCGCCGGAGTCGTTGGACCAGCTCCTTCGGCCAAAGCCGACCACATGGATCCCCATCATCCTGCAACAGTCCGTCGAATGTGCTCGCTCGGGCTGCACGATGGAACTTGGAGAGCAGGCCTATTTCACATCCGAGACCGATCCTCCGCAGTTCATCTGCGAGGACGAGTACCGGAATCAAGAACACGGAGACCTCTAATGACTGCCGCATCCGACCCCGTTCGAGACTTCTTCCGATACCTCTTTTGCCCCGAGCCATTAGAAAAGCAGCGCCGGGAAAAGGAAGCCATGGTTATCGCTTCTGAGGCCGCAGGCACACTCATACCGTGGGGAGTCGCCGCCACCGTGGGTTGGGCGATGATCTCGCTCATGACCGGTTGGAATATAGGCTTCTTCTAGAGAGCCGGCCGTCATGATCTGCAGTCGATTCAGCGCGCCAACCCAAGCTCCCGCAAGAAGCTTTCGCCTAGGTCGATCTCGGTGCCGGCGCCAAAGAACTCGACGATCGTCCTGCCGACGTCGGCGAACGTCGCGCGCGTTCCAATGTTGACGCCGCCATTCATGGACGGCGAATACGCAATCATCGGGACGTACTCACGAGTGTGATCAGTGCCCCGATACGTAGGGTCGTTCCCATGGTCGGCCGCGATGAGCAGCAAATCGTCGTCACCCAACTCGGCTAGGATCTCCGGCAGCTTGGCGTCGAAATCTTGCAGGCACTGCGCATAACCAGCCGGGTTGCGACGGTGCCCATAGAGCATGTCAAAGTCGACGAGGTTGGTGAAAACGAAGCCCGCCTCCGACTCGCGCATCGCCTTTAAGGTCTCTTCGATCCCGTGTGCATTTCCCTTGGTTGAGATTCCCTGAGGGATGCCCACGTGAGCGTAGATACTCGGGATTTTCCCAATCCCGAGAGTCACTACCCCGGCGTCGGCGAGGTCATTAAGAAACGTCCGACGTGGGGGCGTGAGCGCGTAGTCCTTCCGGTTGTAGGTGCGCGTATAGTTGGGGAATTCACCGACGAACGGCCGCGCGATGACACGAGAGAGCCCAGCTGGGATGACGAGTTCGAACGCGGCTTCGCACCACTCGTAGAGCGTTGCGAGAGGAACGACGTCCTCGTGGGCGGCGATCTGAAACACCGGATCGGCTGAGGTATAGACAATCGGGTACCCAGTCCGCGCGTGCTCCTCGCCCAACTCCTCAATGATCGCTGTGCCTGAAGCCGCCCTGTTGCCAAGTGCGCCCTCAACACCAATCGCCTTCAAGAAGGAGTCCATAAGCTCCGGCGGAAACCCGTCAGGAAAGGTCTTGAACGGTTTGTCCAACACGAGGCCCATGAACTCCCAGTGGCCTGTAGCCGTGTCCTTACCGAACGCCGTCTCGACCATTTTCCCGTAGCCGCCTGCCGGTGCCTCGATTGCGCCGCATCCTTCGAGTGGCGTTGGCCGCTCGATATTCCCCAGCCCCAGCGCGCGCAGGTTAGGCAACTCAAGACCGCCCTGATGCTCGGCGATATGACCGAGGGTATCCGAGCCAACGTCGCCATAGTCAGCGGCGTCCGGGAGCTCTCCAATTCCAACAGAATCAATGACGATGAAAGTACAGCGCTTCATCGTTTCTTCTCGCGCTGTCTATCCAACTCCTGTGCCTGACGCCGAAGAGCGTGAGAAATGTTCCGGTTCTTCACGAGAGCCTTCAAGTCCTTTTTCACCAGTTGCGGCATGAGCCTCACTCCGTCCTTTATGGGCATCTTCGGGTTGTTCACGAGGTTGAGGACGACCGCGTATATTCGGCGATACCTGCGATGCTGTGCAATGAAGCAGAGCACCCCGTCAGGCATCAGCCGGTTCGCAGCCCAACCCTGGATGTCCTTGAGCTGAACCTTCGGCGATGTGACAGCCGACATGTGAACGAGGCGGTTGTTGTCTTTGATTAAGAAGTCTCGCTCGCCCCTTCCGCCCAGCGTCGCCATGCGGACCTTCTCGGAGATCGACATCGAGAGGATTTTGGTCGCGATGTTCGAGTTTCTGCCCTCGTCTTCCTCCTCGTCTGCCTTCTTCTTTTTGCGGTCACGCTCTGGCGGTGCCTCAGCGTCGTCTGAGAGCGCGGTCTCAAGAAGCGACTTGAACTCGCCGTCCCCGCCGTCCATCTCCTTGCCAACGGAATCCACAGCCGCTGCCGCGGTATCGTACTGGGGGTCGTGAAGAAGCTCGCGGAGGGCGGGCAGTTCGAACTTCACGCCGTTTCGTTTTGCCAGATCGACAAGGCGATCGATCGTCGACATACGGGCGTTCCCGTTCATGTAGAGCGCCTCGATGATCGTGGGCCGACGGAGGAGCCGAACCTCGTTGATCGCGATGACCTCCGAAATGGACTCGCTGCACACCGAAGCGAACGCCTCGAAGGTCTCGTCTAGAGCATTCCGGTTGAGCAGTACGGCCTCGAGGGCCTTCTCGTTCCGTTTGTGCGTGTGGGCCAGGAAGTCGAGGACCTGGCCGTCAATCTTCGCCCCGGCTGCAGGCACGACCATCTGGTCGGGCGACTCGACAAACGCTTTTACTGCGGCCTCACGAATCGTCGCGTCGGCATCCAGTGACAGTTGGTAGAGCACGCACGCGAGCTCCGGCGGGGTTGCCGGGACCATTCCGCGCGCCGCCATCATCTTCAGCGGCATAGCCGCTGCCGGATCGACGTTACGTCGCAGCTGCTCGCTGAATTGCTCGAGGGGGAGTGCTTTGTAGTGCATGAAAGGCCGGTTTCCGGAGCGAATTCACCGATTATCGTGGGGTCGGGCGAATAATGCTACCGGAGCCGTCGTCGCAATAGAACAACTGGACCGCACCTTGTGACTACACTCCCTAATTGCTGCAGAACCCCAGCTTCGGAGGACCCAAAGTGTCCACCCAGGAAAGCCTGAACACAGCGCACAGAAACCACCATAGTCCCCCCTTTTTTGAACGTTGTTTCAGGACGTTCCAGAAGTGCTCTCCGGCGCCCAACATGTTTTGGTCACCGCCCGAGGCAGACTTTCCGCATGCTTGAGGCCGACCTTATGTTCTCCACTCTCGCTATCGACCGCTTGCTGCGAATGATGCCCAGAAGACTCTCCCGACTCACAATCGTGTTCCTAGCGCTCACGATCTCCGCCTGTGGCGGTCGACAGACCCCGGCGCCCGCCGACGAGCTCACCGATCCAGTCGAGCTACTTGAGGCGATGCTGACCAGGCTCGACGCGATCGAGTCCGCCCGATTGCGAGCAACGCTTGAGTACTACGGTGATGGCGGTCGCGCCCGCGTCCAGCAAGCCGTGCTCGCGCGCACGCCGGACCTACTCCGCATCGAGACGCTCAGTCCCTTCGACACGAGTCTCGCGGTCTTCATGGTCGACGGCCAGACGCTCACATTCTACGACTTGCAGACGCAGACCTACATGAGCGGCTCGCCAACGCCCGAAAACGTCGCACGCTTCGTGCCGTTCTACATGACCGCAGAGGACCTCGTGCGCGTCCTCTTTGGGGGGCCGCCGCTCGACGCTGCCTCTACAGACGCCGACGAGTACACCCTCCAGTGGGACGGACGCGCCGGGGCCTATCGAATGGTTTTACCGCTGACTGCGGGCGGCGAACTGGTCCTCCACGTTCAACACGGCACATGGACGGTGTCCGGAGCGGCTCAATACGACGTGGACGGCGACCCGATCTTCGAACTCAGAACCGGCGACTTCACGACGATCGAAGGGGACGGTTTCACCACGACGATGCCGCAGCGACTGCGTTTCATCATGGAGGGCGAGGACATCGATATCTCACTCGACGTCGAGCGCATCGACATGAACGTGCCGTTGCCAGACACTCTCTTCCAACTCGCGCCTCCGCCGGGCGTCGAGGAGATCCTGCTGCCTTAACGGCAGCAAACCTCGGGATTCTCCGACCGCGGGCCGATCCGTTCTTGCGGAGATGCAGGCACGGCGCTAGACGCCGCGCATATGCTATTCAACGCAAGACAACGAGGTCCCCAGCTCAAGAGTTCCCGCGAACTTGAGAACATGCGGACCGCTGGTCGTCTGGCCTCTGAGTGTTTGCAGTGGCTCTGCGAACACGTCGAGCCAGGAATCACGACCGAGCTCATTCACGAGTTGCAAATGGAGTTCTGCGAGCGTCACGGCGTCGTGCCCGCTCCACTGAACTACAAGGGCTTCCCCAAGTCAGTTTGCACATCGGTGAACGAGGTCATCTGCCACGGAATTCCGACACGCAAACGCGTCCTCAAAGAGGGCGACGTCATCGGAATCGATGTGACGTTGATTGTAAATGGCTACTACGGGGACAACGCAGCGACGATCCCCGTCGGAAAGGTCGCTCCCGAAACCGCCGCGTTGCTCGACGCGACACTTGAGTCGCTCAAACGCGGCATCGAGGCCGTCTCGAGCCGCACGCACCTGGGCGACATTGGCCACGCGATTCAGTCGTACGTAGAGCCGAAGGGCTACTCGGTCGTAAGAGACTTTGTTGGTCACGGGATCGGCCGCCGTTTTCACGAGCCGCCGCAGGTCTGCCATTATGGGCGACCCGGCCAGGGACGCCGCCTCCGCGCCGGCATGACCTTTACGATCGAGCCGATGATCAACGCCGGCCTCTACGGGTCACGCATTCTTGATGACGAGTGGACGGCCGTGACCGTAGATGGAGAACTCTCCGCTCAGTTCGAACACACCATCGCGGTGACTCCAGATGGCTTTGAGATCATGACCTGCCAGAACGGCGACGGTACCTGGGAGCCCCCGGGCAGAGCCTACGCGTTCGAGGGTGAGTAGCTCTTCGTCAAACGGCGACGGCAAGCCTCAGGGCACGTCGGATAGCCAGCCGGATAGCCAGCCGGGTAGCGCCGCAGCTCCAAGCGCCTGGCCCGCTCCCAGCGATTGGCCCGAGCCGAAGGCCCCTCGGCCTGACGCGCCAGTCAGCGCCGCGCCGGCAACTGCGGCCCCGGCTGTTGTAGCTCCAGTCGCCCCCGCTGCGGCCCCGGCTGTTGTAGCTCCAGTCGCCCCCGCTGCGGCCCCGGCTGTTGTAGCTCCAGTCACCCCCGCTGCGGCCCCGGCTGTTGTAGCTCCAGTCGTTCTCGCCGCGCCCGCAGTGGACACCGACGGAAAAACTGAGAACGTCCAGACTCCTAGCGCCTGGCCGGACCCAAGCGAATGGCCGGAGC